>NZ_JBYTAE010000064.1:0-37919 GCF_058787875.1 Hydrogenophaga sp. FW305-3-2-15-A-LB1
GGTCAGGGGCGTGGGGGCAGACATGGGGTTTTAATGACCGGTGGGTTAGTAATATACCCCACCCCCCATATCCGACGGCACCGGAGGGCCCTTGGCCCCCCGCGGGCCGTGCTCAGGAAAACGCCTGGATGCCGGTGATCGCGCGGCCCAGGATGAGGGCGTGGATGTCGTGCGTGCCCTCGTAGGTGTTGACCACCTCCAGGTTCACCAGGTGGCGCGCCACGCCGAATTCGTCGCTGATGCCGTTGCCGCCCATCATGTCGCGCGCCAGGCGGGCGATGTCCAGCGCCTTGCCGCAGCTGTTGCGCTTGAGGATGGAGGTGATCTCGACGGCGGCCGTGCCCTCGTCCTTCATGCGGCCGAGGCGCAGGCAGCCCTGCAGGCCCAGGCTGATCTCGGTCAGCATGTCGGCCAGTTTTTTCTGGATCAGCTGGTTGGCCGCGAGCGGGCGGCCGAACTGCTGGCGGTCCAGCACGTACTGGCGGGCGCGGAAGTAGCAGTCTTCCGCCGCGCCCAGCGCGCCCCAGGCGATGCCGTAGCGCGCGCTGTTGAGGCAGGTGAACGGGCCCTTCAAGCCACGCACCTCGGGGAAGGCGTTCTCTTCGGGGCAGAACACCTCGTCCAGCACGATCTCGCCGGTGATGGAGGCGCGCAGGCCCACCTTGCTGTGGATGGCCGGGGCGCTCAGGCCCTTCATGCCCTTGTCCAGGATGAAGCCGCGGATCGCGCCTTCATCGTCCTTGGCCCAGACCACGAACACGTCGGCGATCGGCGAGTTGGTGATCCACATCTTGGCGCCGGAGAGGCTGTAGCCGCCGGCCACTTTCTTGGCGCGCGTGACCATGCTGCCGGGGTCGGAGCCGTGGTTGGGTTCGGTCAGGCCGAAGCAGCCGATCCACTCGCCGGTGGCCAGCTTGGGCAGGTACTTCTGCTTCTGCGCCTCGGAGCCGAATTCGTTGATCGGCACCATCACCAGCGAGCTCTGCACGCTCATCATGGAGCGGTAGCCCGAGTCCACGCGCTCCACTTCGCGCGCCACCAGGCCGTAGCAGACGTAGTTCAGGCCGCTGCCGCCGTAGGCCTCGGGGATGGTCGGACCCAGCAGGCCGAGGGCGCCCATCTCGCGGAAGATGGCGGCGTCGGTCTTCTCATGGCGGAAGGCCTCGGTCACGCGCGGCAGCAGCTTTTCCTGGCAGTAGCTGTGGGCGGCGTCGCGCACCTGGCGCTCGTCGTCGCTCAGTTGCTGGTCGAGCTGGAACGGGTCTTCCCAGCTGAAGCGGGCTTTGGGGGTGCTCATGCTTGTCTCCGGTGTTCGGGTGGCGATGCGGCGATTGTCGACGGCTGATGAATATCTGTCTAATATCGTTGGTGTATTCATCCATATATATTTCAGATTCATGGAATTCCGCCACCTGCGCTATTTCCTCGTGCTGGCCGAAGAGCTGCACTTCGGCCGCGCGGCCCAGCGCCTGGCCATCACGCAGCCGCCGCTCTCTCTCAACATCCAGCAGCTGGAGGCCTCGGTCGGGGCGCAGCTGTTCACGCGCAACAGCCGCGGCGTGCAGCTCACGGCCGCGGGCCAGGCCTTCGTGCCGGCCGCGCGGGCCTTGCTCGACCAGGCAGGCCAGGCCGCGCGCGAGGCGCGCGAGGTGGCCCAGGGCCTGGTGGGCAGCCTGCAGATCGGGTTCGCCGGCACGGTGCTGTACCGGGGGCTGCCGCAGATCCTGCAGGGGTTCGCGGCGCGCCATCCGCGCCTGCGGCTGGTGCTGCGCGAAATGAGTTCGAGCGACCAGTTGATCGACCTCATGCACGAGCGGCTGGACCTGGGCTTCGTGCACACCACGCGCGTGCCGGCGAGCTTCTCGCAGATCCTGGTGTCGAGCCAGCCCTTCGTGGCCTGCCTGCCGGTGGGGCACGCGCTGGCGCGCCGGCGCCGCCTGCCGCTGGTCCAGCTGCAGGGCGAACCGTTCGCGGTGGTGTCGCGCGCGGTCTCGCCCGATTACCACGAGCGCATCCTGGGCCTGTGCGCCGATGCGGGCTTCTCGCCCGAAATCCGCTACGAGCTGCGGCACTGGCTCAGCGTGGTGTCGCTGGTCTCGCAAGGCCTGGGCGTGGCGCTGGTGCCGGCCGCGCTGCAGCAGGCCGGCCTGCCCGGCGCGGTGTTCGTGCCGCTGGATGTGCAGACCCCGCCGTATGAAACGCACTGTCTCTGGAAGACCGACCGCGATCAGGCGGCGCTGGCGGCATTCCTGGACGCGGTGCGGGCCTTTGCCCAGCCATTACAGTGAGGCGTCAACCCATGGAGAACACGATGAGCGACAAACAGGTGCTGGTGCTGGGCGGTGGCTGCTTCTGGTGCACCGAGTCCGTCTACAAGGAAGTGACCGGGGTGACCGATGTCGAGTCGGGCTACAGCAACGGCCAGGTCGAGCGGCCGAGCTACGAGATGGTGTGCACCGGCACCACCGGCCACAACGAGGTGGTGCGCCTCGAGTACGACCCGACGCAGGTGACCACGCGCGAGATCCTGGAGATCTTCTTCGTGATCCACGACCCGACCACGCTCAACCGCCAGGGCAACGACGTGGGCACGCAGTACCGCAGCGGCATCTACTTCACCACGGCCGAGCAGCAGCGGGTGGCGCAGGCGCTGATCGACGAGCTCACCCAGGACAACGCCTTCGGCAAGCCCATCGTCACCGAGCTCAAGCCCCTGCTCAACTATTGGCCGGCCGAGGCCTACCACCAGGACTTCTTCGAGCGCAACCCGCACCAGGGCTATTGCATGGCGGTGGCCGCGCCCAAGGTGGCGAAATTCCGCAAGACCTTCGCCCGCCTGGCGAAGTAGGTCCTGCGGGGCCCATCACTTCGGCATCAGCACCTTGTCCACGACGTGGATCACGCCGTTGGACTGGTAAACGTCGGCGATGGTCACGGTGGCCACGCCGCCTTTTTCATCCGTCACCGTGACCTTGCCGCCGGCCGACTTGGCCACCAGCGTGCCGCCGGCCACGGTCTTGATCGAGGCCATGCCCTTGCCGTCGGCGATCATCTTGGCGATGGCCGCGGCGTCCCATTTGCCGGGCACCACGTGGTAGGTCAGGATGCCGGTGAGCATGCCCTTGTTCTCGGGCTTGAGCAGGGTGTCCACGGTGCCGGCGGGCAGGGCGGCGAAGGCGGCATTGGTGGGCGCGAACACGGTGAACGGGCCGGGCGACTTGAGCGTGTCCACCAGGCCGGCGGCCTTCACGGCGGCCACCAGCGTGGTGTGGTCCTTGGAGTTGACCGCGTTGTCGATGATGTCCTTGCTGGCCAACATGGGCGCGCCGCCGACCATGACTTGCGCGAAGGCGCCGAGGGATGCGGTGCCGATGGCCAGGGCCAGAACGGTCTTGCTGAGGGTCTGCGTGATCATGGAATCTCCTTGGGTTGAAGCCGGAACTGCGGCTGAAGGAGATACGCAGCGCGACCCCGCACTGGATTCAAAAAAGACCCGGCGATGGGCTCAGGCCGGTTTCGCGCGGCCCCACCGGGCCTGCAGCAGCGGCCAGCAGACGATCACCGCCAGGCCCAGCAGCACCAGCGCGGCCGCGCCGAGTTTCCAGCCGGGCAGCGACTCGCCCAGGGACAGGGCCGAGGCGCCCATGCCGAACACCGGGATCAGCAGCGCCAGCGGCGTCACCGTGGCCGCCGGGTGGCGCGCCAGCAGCCAGTTCCACACGCCGTAGCCGAACAGCGTATTGCCCACCGCCTGCCACAGCACGCTGGCCCACACCAGCCCGTCCGCGTGTTGCAGGCTGCTCGCGATGGCCTGCGGGCCTTCGACGAACCACGACAGCGCGAACAGCGGCGGCACCGCGAACACGCTGCTCCAGACCATGAAGTGCAGCATGTTCACCGGCCCGAGCGACTTCACCACCAGGTTGGCGAGCGACCAGAAGAAGGCCGCGCTCAGCACCAGGCCCATGCCCAGCAGGGTGACCGAGGCGTCGAGGTTGGCCGCGATCACGCCCAGGCCGGCCAGCGCCAGCAGCAGGCCCGCGACCTGGAAGCCGCGCACGCGCTCGCCCATGATCCACAGCGACAGGCCGATGGTGAAGAACACCTGCAGCTGCACCACCAGCGACGCCAGGCCCGGCGAGATGCTGCTGCGGATCGCCAGGAACAGCAGGCCGAACTGGCCCACGCCCAACAACACGCCGAAGGCGGCGATCTTGCGCCAGGGCGCGGTCGGTCGCGGGATGAACAGCAGCCAGGGCAGGGCCGAGAGCGCGAAGCGCAGCGTGGCGAACAGGAAGGGCGGCAGACCGTCCAGGCCCCAGCGGATCACCACGAAGTTCGTGCCCCAGACGAACACCACCGAGAGGGCGAGGAGCAGGTGGGTGATGGGCACGGCGTGGTGTGAAGCGGGGAGACCGGCAGTGTAGCCAGCGGCCCGCCACCTGCCTGCGCGCTCAGTGCAATGCCCGTGTGCGGTAGAGGAGTAACAGGGCCACGGGCGCGCCGACCAGGCCGATCACCGCGTTGAGGTGGAACACGTGGCGGCTCCAGGGCAGGTGCAGCACCAGGTCGGCCGCCAGGCCCAGCACCGCGCCCACCAGACCGGCGGCCGGCAGCAGCACGCGGTGGTCGGCGCTGCGCATCAGCGCGCGCGCCACCTGCGCGGCCACCAGGCCGAGAAAAGCCACCGGGCCGCAGAAGGCCGTCACCAGCCCGCTCAGCCACGCGGTGGCGAGCAGCGCGCCGCGCTTGACCAGGGTCACGCGCATGCCCATGGACGCGGCATAACGCTCGCCCAGCAGCAGGCCGTTGAGCGGCTTCACCAGCAGGCCGCCCGCGAGCAGGCCGACCAGCACGCCGGGCATGAGGATCTGCAGCTGCTGGCGCGTGGCGCCGGCAAAGCTCGCGTCGTCCCAGGCCTTGAAGGCGCGCGCCTGGGTCTCGTCGATGAAGTGCATCGACACGCTGATGAGGCCGATGGCGAGGTAACCCAGCATCAGACCGATGATGAGCAGCGTGACGGTGCCGACCCGGCGCGACAGGCTGGCCAGCAGCGCGAGCACCGCCACCGAGCCGGCCACCGAGGCCAGCGCCAGGCCGATGTCGCCGGTGAGGCCGAAGCGCAGCAACAGCGCGTTGCCGGCCACGCCCGCGACCGTCACCAGCAGGGCGCTGCCCAGCCGCGCGCCGTGCACGATGCCGAGCACGAAGGGGTCGGCCAGCGGGTTGCGGAACAGGGTCTGCAGCAGCAGGCCGGCCACCCCGAGCGCCGCGCCGGAGCACAGCGCGTTGAGCGCGCGCGGCAGGCGAAAGCCGAGCACGATGTCGCGCCACACCGGATGGGCGGTGCCGCCGGACAACACGTCGAAGACCGCGGCCAGCGGGATGGCGACCGAGCCGAGCGAGAGTTCGGCCACGAACAAGGCCAGCATCAGCAGGGTCATCGCCGCGAATCTGGCGGGGGTGAGCGGGGTGGTGGTCATGGCAGTCGGCGCAGGAAAGGGGTGTCGGTCACGAGGGGCGGCAGGGGCAGGCCCGGGTGCAGCGCCCGGATGGCTTCGGCCAGCTGCACATGGGGCCGGGTCATGCCCTGGTCCTGGAAGGGGTAGGCCCAGGCGCCGGTGTAGCCCTGGTCCCAGGCGAACACGCGGCCTTCGCGCGCGGCGCGGAACCAGCCGTGCAAGGGGTTGGCGTCGACCAGGGTGGCCACGCTGGCCTGGCCGCCCAGCGTGCCGAGCCAGACCGGCGCATCGGCCGCTCGCGCGTAGACCTTCTCGAATCGTTCGAACACCAGGCTGCTGCTGCGCGCGTCGTCCGCGAGCGCAAAGCGCCCGCCGGCGTCGTGGATCAGCCGGGCGCGCTGGTTGCGCCCGCCGAAGGTCTCGACGGTGTCGCGCCCGGCGGCGAAGCCGGCCATCACCAGGGGGCGGTCGGGCGCCGTGGCCGCCACGCCAGCCAACTGCAGGTACTGGGTCTCGATGCGGTCGAACCGCGCGTTGGCCAGGGCCTCGCGGTTGGTCAGCAGGGCCAGCAGCTTGAGCCACTCGGCGCGGCCCAGCGGGTGGGTCTCGTGGTGGTCGGCCTGCGCGATCGCGCGCACACCCAGCTCCCACAGGCGCGGGTGCATGTTGCCCTGCGGGTAGGCGGAGTAGAAGCTCAGGTACACATCGGCCTGCACCGCCATCACCGATTCGATGGAGGCGTGGCCGTAGCCCCACATGTCGTGCACCAGGCCTTGCGCGATGCGCTCGCGCACCGCCGGCACGGTGGCGCTGCGCGTGTTTTCGGCCCCGTACAGCCGGTCCACCAGGCCCAGCTCGTCGAGTGCGCCCAGCATGGCGGCGTTGCCGGTGACCAGCCTCTGTATCGGCACTTGAATCACCTGCTCGTGCGGCCCGTGCGCGGGCACCGGTGTGCCGCACTGCACCAGCAGGTAGTCCAGCGTTTCGCCGGTGCCCACGCTGGGCGTGAAGCGCACGCGTTTGTAGTGCGGGCCGTAGCTCACCTGCAACTGCACCGAGTGGGTGAAGGCGGTCTTGTGCGGAAACAGATCCACGCCCGGGCGGTGCTCGGCCACGCAGGCGGCGTCGAGGTTGTCGCTCAGGCTGTCCACGCCCACCACCACCGAGGGCCAGGCCGCGCGCGGCGGCGGTGCGATCTGCATGCAGCCGCACAACAGCAGCAGCGGTATCAGCTGCAGGCGCCTCATGCTTGGCCGCCGAGCGCGTCCACCAGGGCGCCCAGGCTGGTGAAGGGCCTCGGCGTTTCGCCGCGCTGGCTCAGGGTGTAGACGCCGTGTGCCACCACGTGCACGGTCTGCGCGGCCTCGGGGTCGTGCGCGCAGCCCGCACGCTGCAGCGCCCGCCGTGCCCAGGCCGCCGCCATGCCCTCGCCTTCGAGGCGGATGCCGCGTGCCGCGCTGCGGCCCACGCGCAGCTCGGCGCGCTCCAGGTCGAAGGCCAGGCCCTCGGCGGCGAAGCTGGCGGCCAGGGTGCCGTCCAGCGCGAGGTCTTCGGGCGCGCCGGCGTGCAGGCGGCGCTGGCCGTCGATCAGCCAGAGCGCATCGGCGTGGCGCAGCGCGAGTTCGAGGTCGTGCGTGGACAGCAGCACGGCCAGACCTTGTTCGCGCGCCAGCGCCAGCAGCAGGTGCATGGTCTCGATGCGGCGCGGCAGGTCGAGAAAGGCGGTCGCTTCGTCCAGCACCAGCACGCGCGGCTGCTGCGCCAGCGCGCGGGCGATCAGCACCTTCTGGCGTTCACCGTCCGACATCTCGGCGACCAGCCGGTCCGCCAGCGCCAGCGCGCCGGCCTGTTGCAGCGCGGCCTGCACCGCGGCGTGGTCGGCCGCGCCGAGCCGACCGCCCCAGCCCAGGTGCGGATAACGGCCCAGGCAGGCCAGGTCGTGGCCGGTCATCTGAGCGACGTCGACGCGCTCGGTGAGCACCACCGCGAGCCGGCGCGCGCGCTCGGTCGCCGTGATGCGGTTCAGCGCCACCCCACCGAGCCGCACCTCGCCGGCGACGGCGGGCTGCATGCCGCACAGCGTGCGGATCAGGGTCGACTTGCCGGCGCCGTTGGCGCCGATCAGGCAGACGAAGCGGCCTGCGGGCAGCGCGAGGTCCAGCGGGCCGAGCAGGGCCTGGCCGCCGTGGCCGACCGTCAGGCCATGGGTGCTCAGGCCCATCAGAGCGCCATGGCGAAGCTGGCGAGCACGGTGCGCGGTGCGCCCGGGTAGGTCGGCACGAAGGCGCCGCCCGAGTCGTAATAGCGCTTGTTCCCCAGGTTCTGCAGCGCGAGCTGCAGCTTGTAACGCTGGCCGGCGCCGAAGCGGTAGGCCACATTGGCGTCCCAGCGCACGTAGGAGGGCAGCACGAAGCTGTTGGCGGTGTTGGCCTGGCGCTCGCCCACGTAGATCGCGCCCAGGCCCGCGCTCAGCCCCGCGGCGCGGCCGCTGAAATCGAAGGTGGTCCACAGGCTGGCGCTGCGGCGCGGTGCATTGGCCAGCAGGGTGCCCACCAGGCTGGCGTCGCTGTCGCGGCTGATCTGCGCCTTCAGCTCGGTGACGCTCGCCAGCAGGCGCCAGCGCGGCGTGATGCTGAACGGCACGTCCAGCTCCCAGCCCTGGCTGCGCTGCTCGCCGACCTGCAGCACGTGGTCGAAGTCGGTGGGGTCCGACACCAGGCCGTTGCGGCGGCGGATGTCGAACACCGCCAGCGTGGGCTCCAGGCGGCCGTCGAGCAGGCTGAATTTGGCGCCGACTTCCAGCTGCGTGCCGCGCGACGGCGCGGGCAGGCTGCCGTTGCGCAGCATGCCGCTGAAGGGCTCGGTGAGGAACGACTTCGACCCACTCGCGTACAGCGACACCGCGTCGCTCGGCGTCCAGGTCACGCCCAGGCGCGGCGAGAGCGCGTCGTCGCCGCGCGCCAGCGTGTCCGAGACCGGCAGGTAGTCGGCGCGCGCGAAGGTGCGCGAGCGGTCGTAACGCAGGCCGAACAGCACGCGCCACTGGTCACCCAGCTGCAGCTCGTCCTGCGCGTACAGCCCCACGTTGCGGCTGCGGTAGTTCGACGCGTCGTAGGGCACGAGCGGGCCGACCACGGTGGTGCCGTGTACTGGCTTGTACAAGTCGATCGGCAGGTTGGTCGGGAAACCGAAGGGGCCGACGTTGGCGTCGGCGCGGAAGTCCCAGGTGTCTCGATTGGCGTCGGCGCCCAACAGCACGCGGTGGCGCACGCCACCGGTCTCGAAGCGGCGCGAGACCTCGGCCAGGATCGAGAGGTCGGTCTGGTCGTCGATGCTGCGTTGCTGGCGACGGTTGACCTGCGGGTTGGGGGTGCCGGCGCCGGTGATGGGGCTGAAGCCGAAGGGGTACCAGAGCGCGTCGGTCTTGGCCGACGAGGCCTGCAGGCCCGCGTGCAGCTGCCAGCCGCTGTCCAGGCGGTGGTCGAGCACCAGCGAGGCCAGCGCGCTGTCATTTTTCAGCCTCGTGTCGGCTTCGGCGTAGTTGGTGTGGATGGGCACGCCGAGGAAGAGCGGGCTGTTGCCGAAGCCGCGGTCGAAGGCGCCGCGCTTGCGGCCGAGTTCGAGTTCGGCGGTCAGCGTGGTGTGCGGCGCGGGCCGCCAGCGGAACACCGGCGAGACGAACTGCGTTTCGGCGCCGACGAAGTCGCGAAAACTCTGGTTGTCCTGCCACGAGCCGGTGAGCCGGTAGCTCAGCGTCTCGCTGATCGGGCCGGTGCTGTCGACGGTGGCGCGGTAGAAGCGGTCGCTGCCGGCGGTCAGCTCGTAGCGTGTGCGCGCGGTGTCCTGCGGCTGCTTGGTCACCAGGTTGACCACGCCGCCGGGTTCGAAGCGGCCGTAGAGCGCCGAGGCCGGCCCTTTGAGCACCTCGATCTGTTCGATGTTGACCAGCTCGTCCACCGGGGCGAACACGCTGCGGCGAAAGCCGTTCTTGAGGTTGGCGGAAGTGGCGAAGCCGCGCAGGCGGAAGCGGTCGTTGCTGCCGCCCCAGCCCACCTGCGGCGTCAGGCCCGGCACGGTGCGCACGGCTTCGCCGAAGCTGGTGACGCCACGGTCTTCCATCAGCTCGCGCGTGACGGTCTGGATGGAGAAGGGCGTCTCCTTCACCGTGGTGTCGCTCTTGTTGGCCGTGGGCGCGACGATGGCGCGGTAGGCGCGTTCGCGCGTGTCGCTGATGGTGACGGTCTCCAGCGTGGGCACGGGCTCGGTCTGGGCCCAGGCGGCCATCGAGACGCTGGCCATCGCGCACGGGAGAAGGCGGAAAGCGGTAGGAAACATGCGGTGCTCGGCTTGATCGTGAAAGGGATGGTCCTCACTGCCCGCGCACGGCGGTGGTGAGTGCGCGGGTGTTGAAGCGCATCAGCTCGATGTAGCTCGGCGCCGCGCCGCCGGGCGCGGAGAGCGAATCGGAATAGAGCGCGCCCGAGGGCTTGACGCCGGTCTCGCGCGCGATCTGCTCGATCAGGCGCGGGTCCGAGATGCTCTCGACGAACAGGGCCTTGATCTGGTCCTGGCGGATCTGGCGCACCAGTTGCGCCACGCCCTTGGCCGAGGCCTCGCTCTCGGTGCTCACGCCCTGCGGCGCGAGAAAGCGCACCTGGTGGTCGCGCGCGTAGTAGCCAAAGGCATCGTGCGAGGTGATCACCTTGCGCTGCGCCACCGGGATCGGCGCCCAGGCCGCGCGGATCTCGGCCTCGAGCTCGTTGAGCCTGACCTCGTAGGCGCGGGCATTGCGGTTGTAGAGGTCGCAGCTGGCGGCGTCGGCCTGGCACAGGGCCTTGGCGATGTTGCGCGCGTACACCTTCACGTTGGCCACGCTCTGCCAGGCGTGTGGATCGGTCTCGTCGTGGCTGTGGCCCTTGTGGTGGTCGCCGTGGCCTTGCTCGGCTTCGCTCTTGAGCGGCGGGATGCCCTGGCTGACGGTCACCGGCCGACCCTTGTAGGCCGAGGTCTTGAGCAGGCGGCTCAGCCAGCCCTCGAAGCCCAGGCCGTTGGCGAACACCACCTGCGCCTGGCCGACCAGGCGCGCATGGGCCGGCGTGGGCTGGAACACGTGGGCGTCGGCACCGGGCCCGACCAGCACGTCGACCGCCACGCGGTCGCCGCCGACCTCTTTCACGATGTCGCCCAGGATGCTGAAGCTGGCGACCGCGCGCAGCGGCGCCTGCGCGTGCAGCGGCGGGGTGAGCGCGGCCAGGCCCAGCGCCAGCGCGGCGAGGGTGGTGAGGCGGCGGGGCAGGAAGGCGTTGGTGTGTGTCATGAGCAGGTCCTTGGTTTCAGGCTTTGAGGTGGGAAAGGGCGGGGCGCCGCTGGCGCAGCAGGCCGTGCGGCGCGAACAGCATCGAGAGCAGGTACATCGCGCCCAGGCTGAGCACGATCACCGGGCTGGTGGGCCAGTCGGCGTGGTACGAGACCAGCAGGCCGCTGGCGCTGGCGAACAGCGCGAAGGCCACGGCGCAGGCCAGCAGCGGCACGAGGCGGCGCACCCAGAAACGCGCGGTGGCGGCGGGCAGCACCATCATTCCGACCGCCATCAGCGTGCCCAGGGCATGGAAGCCGGCCACGAGATTGATCACCAGCAGCGTCAGAAAACCGAAATGCGCGGCCGCGCTCCAGCGGCTGGTGCCGCGCAGGAAACCCGGGTCCAGGCACTCCAGCACCAGCGGGCGGTACAGCACGCGCAAGGCCAGCAGCGTCACGAGTGCAATGCCGCCCAGCAGCGCCAGCGCGGCGTCGTCCAGCGCGAGCACGGTGCCGAACAGCACGTGCAGCAGGTCCACGCTGTTGCCACGCGTCGAGACGATCAGCACGCCCAGCGCGAGCGAGAGCAGGTAGAAGGCGGCCAGGCTGGTGTCTTCGCGCAGCACCGTGTGGCGCGCGACCAGGCCCGAGCCGACGGCGACCGCCAGACCGGCCGCGATGCCGCCCACCGTCATCGCGCCCAGCGACAGGCCGGCCACCAGGTAACCCAGCGCGGCACCGGGCAGGATCGCGTGGGCCATGGCATCGCCGGTCAGGCTCATGCGGCGCAGCATCAGGAACACACCGACCGGCGCGGCACTCACCGACAGCAGCACGCAGCCCAGCAGCGCGCGCTGCATGAAGCCGAACTCCAGAAACGGGTCGAGCCACAGCGCGCTGCTCATGCCGGCACCCCGTGGCCGGTGGCGCCACAGGCCTCGGCGCCGTCGTCGAACGGCTCCTGCAGCCGCAGGGCGCGGGCCCAGTGGTCGGCGGTCAGCACCTCGGCCGTTGGGCCCCAGGCCACGGGCTCGCGGGCCAGCAGCAGGGTGTGCGGAAAGTGCTCGCGCACCTGGGCCAGGTCGTGCAGCACCGCGATCACCGTCTTGCCCTGCGCATGCCAGCGGTGCAGCAGGACGAGCAGGTCGCGGGTGGTGCGCTGGTCGATCGCGGCGAAGGGCTCGTCGAGCAGCACCACCGGGGCGTCCTGCAGGATCAGGCGCGCGAACAGGGCGCGCTGCAGCTGGCCGCCGGAGAGCGTGTCGATCGCGCGCCGCTCGAAACCCAGCAGGCCGACCGCCGCCAGCGCCTCGTGGCAGGCGCGGCGGTGCGCGGCGCTGTGTCGCCCGAGCGCGCCCACCTCGTGCCACAGGCCGAGCAGGACCAGCTCCTGCACCGAGATCGGAAAACTGCGGTCGATCCCGCTGTGTTGCGGCAGGCAGGCCACGCGCTGGCGCGTGCCCAGACCGTCGATGCGCCCGCCGAGCGGTGGGAGCTGCCCGGCCAGCGCCTTCAGCAGGGTCGATTTGCCCGCGCCGTTGGGGCCGACCACCGCCACCAGCGCACCCGGTGGCAGCGTGAGCGAGAGTTGGTGCACGGCCGGATGGCGCTCGTAGCCCAGCGTGAGGTCGTGCAGCACGATGGCCGATGGGGCGGAAGCTTGAAGGTCGGGCACGGGGGGATTGCAGCTAAGATACTGCAACTGAATTGCGATAGTGCGTATGTTAACGCAACATAGTTGCATTTATGGAGACCCAAGCCATGTCGCCACGCCAGACCAAAGAACCGGTGGCTGTACCACCCCACATCCAGACCCGGCTGGAAGCCGCCGGCTTGCGCCGCACGCTGGCCACGCGCGCCGTGCTGGGCCTGTTCCTCGCGCAGCCGCACGGCGGGCTCACCCATGCGCAGGCGCTGAACGCGCTCACCGCGCGCGGGCTGGACATCAACCGCGTCACGCTCTACCGCCTGCTCGACCGCCTGGCCGCTTGCGGCGTGCTGCAACGCCAGACCGACGATCAGGCCCGCACCTGGCGCTTCAGCCTGGCGCCACTGGATCCGAACCCTGAGGAGGGCACGCCGCCGCGCTTCGAATGCGACGCCTGCCACCGGCAATTTCCGATGGCCGACGTGAGCGAGCTGGCCCGCGACCTGTTGCGCAGCCTCGCGCGCCAGGGCCACCGGGGCGAGCAGGTGGCGGTGCACGGCACCTGCGCGGACTGTCTGGAGCCCGCCGCGTGATCGAGTCCCGGGGCCTGCAATACGCCCACGCGGGCCAGGCGCCGCTGCGCATGGCCGATGTGTCGGTGGCGCAGGGTGGCACCCTGCTGCTGCGCGGGCCCTCGGGCAGTGGCAAGTCCACCTGGCTGGCGCTGGCCGCCGGCCTGCTCACGCCCGGCGCGGGCGAGATCGTGGTGGCCGGTCAGTCGGTGGGCGCCCTGCGCGGTGCGGCCCGCGATGCCTGGCGCGCGCGCCACATCGGTTTTCTGCCGCAGCAGCTGCACCTGAGCGACGCGCTCACGGTCGCCGACAACCTGGCGCTCGCGCACTTCGCCGCCGGCCTGCCGGTGGACCGCGCCGCCGTGGCCGAGGTGCTGGCGGCGCTGGACCTCGGCGCGCTGGCGAACCGCCGGCCCACCCAGCTCTCGGGCGGGCAGGCCCAGCGCGTGGCCCTGGCGCGCGCCGTGCTGCTGCGCCCGCGCGTGATCCTGGCCGACGAACCGACCGCGAGCCTGGACGACGACGCCTGCATGACGGCGCTCTCGCTGCTGCGCCGCAGCGCGAAGGCGCTGGACGCCACGCTCGTGATCGCCACCCACGACGCCCGCGTGCGCGACGCGCTGCCGCATGCGCAGGTGCTCACCTTCGTGGCAACCCGCCCGGAGCGCGTGGCATGAACGTGTTGTCCCTTTCCTGGCGCTACCTCTGGTCGCGCCCGCTGGCCACGGTGCTCAACCTCTTGCTGCTCGCGCTGGGCCTGGCCTCCATGGCCTTCGTGCTGATCGCGCGCGACCAGGTGGACCGCGCCTTCGAACGCGACCTCGCCGGCATCGATGCGGTGGTGGGCGCCAAGGGCAGCCCGATGCAGCTCATCCTCGCGGGCGTGTTCCACCTGGACGTGCCGCCCGGCAACATTCCGCTGGCCGAGGCCCGCCAGCTCGCGGAACACCCGCAGGTGGCGCAGCTCATCCCGCTGAGCCTGGGCGACAACCTGGGCGGCTTCCGCATCGTGGGCACCACGCACGACTACCCGGCCCACTACGGTGCCCGGCTCGCGCAGGGCGCGCTCTGGCAGGCGCCGCTGGAGGCCGTGCTGGGCGCACAGGTCGCCGCGCGCACGGGCCTGCAAGTGGGCCAGGCCTTCGAAGGCGCGCACGGCCTGGGCGTGGGTGGCAGCTCGCACGGCGAGACGCCGTACACCGTCACCGGCGTGCTCGCGCCCTGCGGCTGCGTGCTCGACCGGCTGGTGCTCACCGCTACCGAATCGGTCTGGCGCGTGCACGACGACATGCACGCCGGCGCGAACATGGACGAGGCCGAGCGCGCCGAGCTGGCCGAGGCGCTGGCGGCCGAGCGCGAGATCACGCTGGCCCTGATCCGCTACCGCACGCCGCTGGCGGCGGTGAGCTTCCCGCGCTTCATCAACCAGACCACCTCGCTGCAGGCCGCGGCGCCGGCGGTGGAGATCACGCGCCTGCTGAGCATGGTCGGTGTGGGCACGCAGGTGCTGCGCGGGCTGGCGGCCGTGCTTCTGGGCGTGGCCGGGCTGTCGGTGTTCATCGCGCTCTGGAGCGCGGTGCGCGAGCGCCGCGCCGACCTGGCCATGCTGCGCATGCTGGGCGCGCCGCCGCGGCGCGTGGCCGCGCTGCTGCTGTGCGAGGCGCTGTGGCTCGCGTTGCTGGCGTGCGCGCTGGGCCTGCTGGCCGCGCACGCGCTCACCGCCCTCATGGGCGAGATGTTGATGGCCCGGCATTCGCTGGCCATCACCGGTTGGCAATGGGTGTCGGGCGAAGCCTGGGTGCCCGTGCTGGCCTTGGGGGTGGCGGTGGTGGCGGCGCTCCTGCCGGCCCTCCATGCCTACCGTGTCGATGTCACTCAACTCCTGAATTCGAGGTAACACCATGAAGAAAACACTGTTCCTGTTCGCCGCCGCCCTGCTGTCCACCGCCGCGCTGGCCCAGCACTCCGACAAGGAGACCAGGGAAGACATCGCCCGCCACCGCGCCATGGCCGTGGCGCACGAAGGCGCGGCCAAGTGCCTGGAGGCCGGCAAGGGCGAAAAAGTCTGCATGCAGGAACTCGCGGTGGCCTGCAAGGGTCTGGCCCTGGGAAAATACTGCGGCATGCGCCACGCGCACTGACGGCCTGAACCCAACCGAGACGATTCCCCATGCGCCACCTGTTCCAAGCCTCCCGTTTCGCCGCGCTGCTCGTGATGGGTGGGGCCGTGCTGGTCGGTGCCGGGGCCCAGACCCTGAGCTCGCCGGTGCCGCCCGGCACCCCCTCGAGCCAGCCCTCGGGCCTGCCACACGGCCAGGGTGCGGGTGTGCACAGCCCGCTCAGCCCGTTCGCGCCCCTGCCCAGGCGCGGCGACGTGGTCGCCTGGTCGACGCTGACCGACATCACCACCAAGGTGGAGAACAAGCGCATCGTGCCGGTGTACCCGGCGCCGGTGGCCGAGCTGAACCAGAAGAGGCTGCGGCTGCAGGGCTTCATGATGCCGCTGGAGCCGGGCGAGAGTCAGCGTCACTTCCTGCTCGCCTCGGTGCCGCTGACCTGCGGTTTCTGCACGCCGGGCGGGCCCGAGAGCATGGTCGAGGTGCGCACCGCCAAGCCGGTGAAGTACAAGCTGGAGGCGGTGGTCGTCGAGGGCACCTTCCACGTGCTGCAGAACGACCCCTACGGCCTGTACTACCGCATCACCGGCGCCGTCGGCGTCGAATGACGCGCACGCCTGGCGATACCATCGCCGGGTGAACATCGCCAGCCACCCCGTCGTCGCCTCCCTCACCCCGGTCTTCATCCTGATCGGCCTCGGCTACCTGGCCGGGCGGCTGCAATGGATCCGCGATGCCGCGGTCAAGGACCTGTCCAACCTGGTCTTCCTGCTGCTCATCCCGGCCCTGCTGTTCCGCACCATGAGCTCGGTGCATTTCGAGGAACTCGACCTGCGGCCGATCGGCGCCTACTTCCTGGCCGCGCTGTCACTGCTGGCGGTGTCCATCGCCTGGCGGGGCTTCAACCGGGGCAGCGTGGTGCTGGCCCTGGCCGGCACCTTCTCCAACATGGTGATGCTGGGCATCACGCTGGTGGAACTGGCCTACGGCAAGAGCGCGCAGGTCACGGTGCTCACGCTGGTGTCGGTGCATGCGCTGATCCTGCTGACCACCGGTTCCATCGTGCTCGAACTCGCGGTGGCGCGCGAAGCCCGCGCGGGTGGCCAGCGCGCGCCGCACGTGCTGGCCACGGCGTGGTCGGCCTTCAAGGGCGCGCTCATCCACCCGATTCCCCTGCCCATCCTGTGCGGCCTGCTGTTCGCGCAGAGCGGCCTCACGCTGCCCACGGTGGTGGACCGGCCGTTGCAATTGCTGGGCAGCGCCTTCGGCCCGATTGCGCTGGTGCTGGTGGGCGTGACCCTGGCGCGCACACCCATGGCCGGCCACCTGCGCCAGGCCCTGTGGGTCAGCGTGTCCAAGAACCTGGTGCTGCCGCTGCTGGTGGGCCTGTGCGCCTGGGGCATGGGCATCACCGGCATGCCGCTGACCGTGATGGTGGTGGCCGCGGCCCTGCCGGTGGGGGCGAACGTGTTCCTGTTCGCCCAGCGCTACGAGGTGGCGCAGGAAGTCACCACCGCGGCCATGGGCCTGTCCACCGTGCTCGCGCTGTTCACGCTCAGCCTGGTGATGACCACCATGGCCTGGCTCAACTGAGCGCCGGGTGCTCGCTCACTGGCTGATCTTGCGGCCTTCTTCGACCTGGTACTCGAAGTAGCGCTGGAAGCCGAAGGCCAGGCTGCCCATCAGCGCGACCGTGCCCATCAGCAGCGCGGCCACGAGGGCGCCGATGGTCAGCCAGTTGGTGCCGCCCGAGACGGCGTCCGCCGGCAACTGGGGGTTGAACTGGCGGTTCCACTTCTCGCGGTCGGTCAAGGCATAGACGATGGCCATCAGGCAACTGGCGGAGATGGTCGCGCCGAGCAGCGGGATCAGCACCCACGAGAGCTTGTCGTCCTGCCCGTAGAGCAGCACGCGGTCCACGCCCCACAGGCCCAGCGCCGCCGGGATCGGGTGCAGCCAGCCCACCCAGTCGCCCAGGCCGCGCAGGTAGAAACGGTGTAGGCCGAGCATGCCGCCCAGCAGCGCCAGCCAGACCGCCAGCGTCTTGTTCTTGCGCATCATCGTCATGCGCCCTCGTTCGGCGGCGTGCTGTCACCGGCACCCAGGGTCTTCTGCATCAGCACGATGTCGAGCCAGCGGCCGAATTTCCAGCCGCACGACTGCACCACGCCCACGGGCTCGAAGCCCAGCGCCTTGTGCACACCGATGGAGCCGGCGTTGGCCGAATCGCCGATCACGGCCATCACCTTGCGCGTGCCGGCACGTTCCAGCGCGGCCAGCAGCTCGGCGAGCAGCGCGCGGCCCAGGCCCTGGCGGTGGGCCGCCGGGTCCATGTAGATCGAGTCCTCGACCGAAAAACGGTAGGCCGGGCGCGGCTTGAACCAGTTGCCGTAGGCGTAGCCCAGCACCTGGCCGCCTTCTTCTGCGACCAGCCAGGGCAGGCCCTTGCCCAGCACGTCGGCGCGGCGCGCCGTCATCTCGGCCAGGGTGGGCGGGGTGGTTTCGAAAGTGCCGGTGCCGTGCAGCACGTGGTGGCCGTAAATGCGGGTGATCGCGTCGAGGTCTTCGTCGCGGCTGGGGCGGATCAGGGGCATGGGTAGGGTGGGTCGCTCGGGAAGGGGGCTGGCAAAACCAGCGAACGGGCTATAATCGCGGGTTTCGTGGCGTTTCGCTGGCCGGGTGGTCAGTCGTGTGTCTCAAGCGCTGCAAATAAAGCGGGTCGCAAGATCCAGTGAAGTACCGATCCTGGTACCTCTCCACCCGAAGGATAAATCATGGTCGTCATTCGACTCTCCCGCGGCGGCGCAAAAGCCCGTCCGTTCTACAACATCGTGGTTGCCGACAAGCGCAATCGCCGCGATGGCCGCTTCATCGAGCGCATCGGTTTCTACAACCCCCTGGCCCGCGGTGGTGAAGAGCCCCTGCGCATCGCCCTGGACCGCCTGACCTACTGGACCGGCGTTGGCGCCACCCCGTCGGACACCGTGGCGCGCCTGGTCAAGCAGAACGCCGCCAAGGCCGCGGCCTGATCCTGCCCGCGGCAAGGTGAGCCACCCCGCGTCCGGCGCCTTCAAGGCGTTGCCCCTGCCCGACGACGCCGTCGAGCTGGGGCGCATACAGGACGCGTGGGGCATCAAGGGCTGGGTCCGCATCCTGCCCCACAGCGCCGACACCTCGGCGCTGATCGCTTCCTCTTCTTGGTTCCTGCAGCCGCCCGAAGCCCGCTTCGCGCGCGGCTTCTCGGCGTTCACGGGCTGCGTGGGCGTGGGCGTGGCGGAAGTCAAACCCCACACCGACGGCCTGGTCGCCCAGCTGGACGGCGTGGACGACCGCAATGCGGCCGAGGCCCTCAAGGGCGTGCGCATCTACCTGCCGCGCAGCGCCTTCCCGGCCACCCCCGAAGGTGAGTACTACTGGGTCGACCTGATCGGCCTGGACGTGTTCAACCGCGAAGGCGTGCACCTGGGCGTGGTGCGCGACCTCATGCCCACCGGGCCCACCTCGGTGCTGGTGCTCGAACACACCGAGACGGTGGACGGCACCGAGCAGACCGCCGAGCGCATGATTCCTTTCGTGGCGGCCTACATCGACGACGTCGACAAGGCGCAGCGCCGCATCACCGCCGACTGGCAGCCGGATTACTAGGCCCCCACGCTCCGCCGCTGCGCGGGTCGCTGCCCCACGAGGGGGTTGATCCGGCTTGGGGCGGCCCGGCACCGGATCGTTGACGCTCACAATACCGCCATGCGCTTCGACGTCATCACGCTTTTCCCGGAGCTGTTCGCGCCTTTCCTGCAGCACGGCATCAACCGCCGCGCCTTCGAGTCCGGCCAGGTGGCCGTGCACCTGTGGAACCCGCGCGACTTCGCCGAAGGCAACTACCGCCGGGTCGACGACCGCCCGTTTGGCGGCGGCCCGGGCATGGTCATGATGGCCGAACCCCTGTGGCAGTGCCTGCAGGCTATCCGCACCGCGCGCGCGGAGGCCGACGATGCCCGCGCCCCCGTGGTCCTTTTTTCCCCGATCGGCGAGGCGCTGAACCACGCGGGCGTCGAGGGCTGGTCGCGCAGCCAGGGCGCGGTGCTGGTGTGCGGCCGCTACGAAGGCATCGACCAGCGCTTCATCGACACCTGCGTGGACCGGCAGATCAGCCTGGGCGATTTCGTGCTCTCGGGTGGCGAGATCGCGGCCATGGCCCTGCTGGATGCCGTGGCGCGCCTGCAGCCCGGCGTGCTGACCGACGAGGGCAGCCACCAGCAGGACAGCTTCAACCCGGCGCTCGACGGCCTGCTGGACAGCCCGCACCACACCCGCCCCGAGGTCTGGCAGGGCCCGCGGGGGCCGATGGCGGTGCCGGAGGTGCTGTTGGGCGGCCACCACGAGCGCATCGCCCGCCACCGGCGCGAGCAAAGCCTGCTGCTCACGGCCAGCCGCCGGCCCGACCTGCTGGCCCGTGCCCGGGCGCAGGGATTGCTCGACGCGGCGGACCAGGCTTTCCTCCGCGCTCAGGGATTGCTATAATCCAAGGCTTTTCGATCCTCTGACCGGCCGCCGCGACCGGGCCACCCCGCAAACCCGCAAGGGTCTGGACAGGGGCCCTGCCGGATTCGCGGCCTTTAGTGCAGCGCGGCCATGACCGACAAAACAGGAAATCATGAACCTTATCCAGACCCTTGAGCAAGAAGAAATTGCTCGCCTTGGCAAAGTCATCCCGCCGTTCGCCCCTGGCGACACCGTGATCGTCAGCGTGAACGTGATCGAAGGCACCCGCAAGCGCGTGCAGGCCTACGAAGGCGTGGTGGTGGCCCGCCGCAACCGTGGCCTGAACTCCAGCTTCATCGTGCGCAAGATCTCCAACGGCGAAGGCGTCGAGCGCACCTTCCCGCTGTACAGCCCGCTGATCGCCAAGATCGAAGTCAAGCGCCGCGGTGCCGTGCGCCGTGCCAAGCTGTACTACCTGCGCGAGCGCAGCGGCAAGTCGGCCCGCATCAAGGAAAAGCTGGGCGCGTAAAGCGCATCGGGCCTGGCCCGGTCGCCTGCACCCTCCTAAAAAAGCCGCTCCCCGGAGCGGCTTTTTTGCGTCTGGCCTATGCTTGCCTTCACATGACCCACGTTCTGCCCGCTTTTGATCCGCGCCTGGTACCCATCGTCGCGGACGAGGCCGACGAGATGTTGCGCCCCGCGCAGGCGCAGCGCCTCACGCCCACCGGCCTGCGCGAACTCTTCGCCCGCCCGCCGGTGTGGACGCCCGAACTGCACCGCGAGCGCAAGTTCGTCGACCGCGCGCCCGCCGAGGCGGCGGTGCTGCTGCCGCTGGTGATGCGCGACGAGCTCACGCTCATCCTGACCCAGCGCACGGCCCACCTGTCCACCCACTCGGGCCAGATCGCCCTGCCGGGCGGCAAGCTCGACCCCGAGGACGCCGACGCCACCGCCGCCGCCCTGCGCGAGGCGCAGGAAGAGATCGGCCTGGCGCCGGATCGGGTGGAGGTGCTGGGCACGCTGCCGGTGTACGTCACCGGCACGTCCTTCATCGTCACGCCGGTCGTGGGGCTGGTGCGGCCGGGTTTCGAGCTGGTGCCCAACCCGGACGAGGTGGACGACGTGTTCGAGGTGCCGCTGGCCTACCTCATGAACCCCTTGCACCACCGGCGCCACGCGCTGGCCTTCGAGGGCGTGGTGCGCGAGTGGTACTCCATGCCCTACCTGGACGGCGACCGCGAGCGCTTCATCTGGGGCGCCACCGCCGGCATGCTGCGCAACTTCTACCGCATGCTCAGCGCCTAGGCCCGTGCGGCGCTCTGTGGCGCGCGCCCCTCACGCCACTATGATGGCGCCATGAGTTTTTTCGCCATCCTCATTGCCCTGCTGCTGGAACAGGCGCGCCCGCTCGCCTTTGACAACCCCGTTCACGCCGGTCTGCGCGGCTGGGCGCGCACCGTGCGCCGCAACCTCGATGCCGGCCAGTCCTCCCATGGCTGGGTCGCCTGGGTGCTGGCGGTGGGCGTGCCGGCGGCCATCGCGGGGCTGGTGTACTGGGGCCTGTGGCAGTTCAGCTCCGTGCTGGCTTTCGTGTGGACCATCGGCATTCTTTACGTGACGCTGGGCTTTCGCCAGTTCAGCCACCACTTCAGCGAGATCCGGCAGGCGCTCGATGTGGGCGACGACGCCACCGCGCGCGAGAAGCTGGCCCGCTGGCTGCGTGTGGACGCCTCCAGCCTGCCGCGCACCGAGCTGTTGCGCCAGGTGATCGAGCACTCGGTGCTGGCCGCCCACCGCCACGTGTTCGGCGTGCTGGTGTGTTTCGTGGTGTTCTGGGCCATCGGCCTGGGCCCCTCGGGCGCGGTGTTCTACCGCCTGGCCGAGTACCTCTCGCGCAACTGGCGCGCGCGCCCGGACGGCACGCCCAGCCCGGCGCTGCAGCACGCCGCCGCGACCGCCTGGCGCTGGGTCGACCACGTGCCGGCGCGCTTGACGGCGCTGGGCTTCGCCGTGGTGGGCAACTTCGAGGAGGCCGTGGCCAGCTGGCGCGGCGATGCCGAGCGCTTTGCCCCGGGCAGCGACGGCGTGGTGCTGGCCGCCACCTCGGGCGCCATCAACGTGCGGCTGACCCCGCAGCTCGATCCGCTCACGATCGAAGACGACGAGGTGGTGGGCGACCCCGGCGCCCGGCCGGATCCGCAACTGGCCCACCTGAGCAGTGTGGTGGGGCTGGTGTGGCGCGCGGTGGTGCTCTGGATGCTGCTGCTCGCGCTGCTCACCCTGGCAGGGCTTTAATACCGCCGCTTGTCCGAGAGTTCCGCGAACAGCTCGCCGTAGAGGCGGTAACGGTTCTCGCTGATCGCCAGCGGGTCGTCGGCCGGCTGGTCCGGCTCCCCGGTCTGCACGTGTTCCACCACCCCGCAACCCGGCTCGTGCAGGTGCGTGCAGTTGTAGAAGCGGCAGTGGCCCAGCGTGGCATTCAGGTCGGGCATGAGGTGGGCCAGCTGCATGGGCTCGATGTGGTTCAGGCCGAATTCCTGAAACCCCGGTGAATCGATCAGCGCGGTGCGGCGTTCCGCGTCCACCCAGTACCAGGTGGTGCTGGTCGTGGTGTGTTTGCCCGAGTTGAGCGCCCGCGAAATCTCGCCCGTCAGCGCGCGCGCCTCGGGCACCAGCCGGTTCACCAGCGTGCTCTTGCCCACGCCCGAGGGGCCCAGCACCAAGGTGCGCTTGTTCGCCAGCCGCTGCTGCAGGGCATCGAGGCCGGCTTCCGAGCCCTCGGCCGATTTCAGGCGCAGCGGCAATACCGCGCAGCCCATGCGCCGGTAGGGCTCCAGGCGGGCCCAGGCGCGGTCGAACGCGGGCTGCAGGTCGCTCTTGTTGAGCACGATCAGCACGTCGATGCCTTCGGCCTGTGCCGCGATCAGGGCCCGGGTCAGCTGGCTCTCGGAAAACTCCGGATCGGCCGCCACCAGCACCAGCACCTGGTCGAGGTTGGCGGCAAACGACTTGGTGCGCATCTCGTCCTGCCGGTAGAACAGGTTGCGCCGCTCGTCCACGCGCTCGATGCTGCCTTCGTCGCCGGTGACCTGCCATTGCACCTGGTCACCCACGACCACGGCGTTCTTCTTGCCGCGCGGGTGGCAGATGCGGCGTTCGCCGTCGAGGCTTTCCACGAGGCAGTGGCGCCCGTGGGCGGCCACCACCAGACCGGGTTGCAGATCGGTCATCAGGCCTTCTGCAGGGCGTCCACCGCGGCGGCGCAGTGGATGTCGCTGACCGAGATGCCGTTCACGTCGTGCGTGTTGAAGCGCACCGTGCAGCGGCCGTAGCTGACGGCCAGGTCAGGGTGGTGGTCTTCGCGGTGCGCGATCCAGGCCAGGGCGTTCACGAAGGCCATGGTCTCGTGGAAGTTGGCGAAGCTGTAGGTTTTCTCCAGCGCGCCGTCGATCAGCTTCCAGCCCTGGGCGGCATCGCCGTTGAGCTGGGTGAGCTGGGTCACGATTTCTGTGGCGGAGAGGGCGCGGCGGTTCTGGTGGATCGGGTTCATGGGTCGGGTTCGCGTCAGGCGGTTTGCAGGCGGGAGAGGCGTTCGCTCGCCGGCGGGTGGGAATAGTAGAAGCGCGCGTACAGCGGGTCGGGCGTGAGCGTGCTGGCATTGTCCTTGTAGAGCTTGAGCAGCGCGCTGGCCAGATCGGGGCCGCTGGTGTGGGCCACGGCATACGCATCGGCCTCGAACTCGTGCTGGCGCGAGAGCTGCGCCATCAGCGGCGAGAGGAAGAAGGTGAACAGCGGCACCACCATCATGAACAGCAGCAGGGCCAGCGCGTCGTTGGGCGTGTCCATCGACGGCGTCACGCCCAGACCGCTGAAGAACCAGGCCTGGCTCGACACCCAGCCCAGCAACGCGAAGCCCGCCAGGCTCAGCGCGAACATCAGCACGATGCGCTTGAGGATGTGGCGGCGCTTGTAGTGGCCGAGTTCGTGCGCGAGCACGGCGTCGATCTCGTCGGGGCTGAGCTGTTTGAGCAGGGTGTCGAAGAACACCACGCGCTTGGCCGCGCCGAAGCCGGTGAAGTAGGCGTTGGCGTGGGCGCTGCGCTTGCTGCCGTCCATCACGAACAGGCCCTTGGCGGCGAAGCCGCAGCGCTGCATAAGCGCGTTCACGCGCGCCTTGAGCGTTTCGTCCGACAGCGGTTCGAACTTGTTGAACAGCGGCGCGATGAGGGTGGGGTAGAGCACCAGCGCGAGCAGGTTGAAGGCCATCCAGACGCCCCAGGCCCAGAGCCACCAGGTCGGGCCGGCCGCGCCCATGAGCCAGAGCACCAGCGCGGCGATCGGCAGGCCGATCAGCGCGCCCACCAGCGTGCCCTTGACCAAGTCGCCCAGCCAGAGCGACATCGTCATCTTGTTGAAGCCGAAGCGTTCCTCGATGCGGAAGGTGGCGTACCAGCCCAGGGGCAGGGTGATGAGGCCGCCGATCAGCACGAAGGCCGCGAGCAGCGCCAGCTGTTGCAGCATGCCGCCGCCCAGCGCGTCCAGCAGCCGCTGGTTGAGCCAGTCCAGGCCGCCCAGCAGCGTCCAGCCCAGCAGCAGCGCGGCCTCGATGGCGGTCTCCAGCAGGCCGAAGCGCGCCTTGGTGATGGTGTAGTCGGCCGCCTTCTGGTGCGCGGCCACCGAGATCGTGTCGCTGAAGGCCGCGGGCACGGCATGGCGGTGGCGCGCCACATGGCGGATCTGTCGGCTGGCGAGCACGGTGCGCACCAGCAGGCCCAGCAGCAGCAGGGCGCAGAAAACGGCGGTGAATGCGAAGGAAGCGGTGTCCATGGGGCCGAGTCTATCGAAGACGGCCCTTTGCGCGCGCCGTGGGGCCGGGGGCCCCGGGCGGCGGATCGGCGAGAATGCCGGCCATGACTTCTGCCTCCACCGCCCCGGCGGGCACCGCCGCCGACACCCCCACCCTCGCCAAGAGCGACCAGAACCTGGTCTGGATCGACTGCGAGATGAGCGGGCTCGACCCCGAAAAAGAGCGCCTGCTGGAAATCGCGGTGGTCATCACCGGTCCGCAGCTCACGCCGCGCATCGAAGGGCCGGTGATCGTGGTGCACCAGAGCGACGCCGTGCTCAACGCCATGGACGCCTGGAACAAGGGCACGCACGGCCGCAGCGGCCTGATCGACAAGGTCAAGGCCAGCACGGTGAGCGAGGAAGAGGCCGAGGCCACCCTGCTGGCCTTCATCGCCCAGTACGTGCCCAAGAACGGCTCGCCGATGTGCGGCAACACCATCAGCCAGGACCGCCGCTTCATGGTGAAGTACATGCCCAAGCTGGAGGCCTACTTCCACTACCGCTGCCTGGACGTGAGCACGCTCAAGGAACTGGCCCGCCGCTGGCGGCCCGAGGTGTACGAATCTTTCAAGAAGCACCAGAAGCACACCGCGCTGGCCGACGTGCACGAGTCCATCGACGAGCTCGAGCACTACCGCACCCACTTCCTGCGCTGAACGCGCGCCCCACGGCTTGCACCGGCGCCCCTGCGCGCCGGCCTTGGGGTGTGCGGCCACATGTCAAAATTGTGACGTTCACATGAGATTTGCATGACAAAAAAATCCCGTTACCGCTTCGTTTCGAAGCACCAGGAGGTGCTCCAGCTGGGCGCCGCGGTGCTGTTCCTCCTCCTGGTCGGGCTGTACGCCTCCCTCACCGGTGCATCCACCGCAGGCCTGGCGACTTCGGCGATGTGGCTGCTGATCGTGGCGGCGGCGGTGGGGGCCTACATGGCCATGAACATCGGCGCCAACGACGTGGCCAACAACATGGGCCCGGCGGTGGGTTCGGGTGCCATGACCATGGGCTGGGCCATCGTCGTGGCCGCCGTCTTCGAGGCCCTGGGCGCCATCGTGGCCGGTGGCGACGTGGTCGGCACCATCAAGGGCGGCATCATCGATCCCAATGCCATCTCGGACCCGGCGCTGTTCGCGTGGGTGATGTTCTCCGCGCTGCTGGCCGGCGCGCTCTGGCTCAACCTCGCCACGGCCGTGGGGGCCCCCGTGTCCACCACGCACTCCATCATCGGCGCGGTCATGGGCGCCGGCATCGCCGCCGGCGGCTGGGGCCTGGTCAACTGGGAAACCATCGTCCAGATCGTGATCAGCTGGGTGATCTCGCCCCTGGCCGGCGGTGCGATGGCCGCCGCCTTTCTGTACATCATCAAGCGCAGCGTGACCTACCGCAGCGACATGATCGACGCCGCCAGCCGCGTGGTGCCCATCCTGATCGCCGCCATGGTCTGGGCCTATACCACCTACATGCTGCTCAAGGGCCTGGGCCAGATGGTGCATGTCGGGGTCCCGACGGCCATGGGCGCGGGGGTGGTGCTGGCCGTGGTCGTGTGGGCACTGATCCGCAAGCCCATCGCCAAGCACGCCCGGCGGCAGGAGAACAGCAAGAACGGTGTCAACCGCCTGTTCACCTGGCCGCTGGTCTGTTCGGCCGCGCTGCTGAGCTTCGCCCACGGCGCCAACGACGTGGCCAACGCCATCGGCCCGCTGGCCGCGATCTACGAAGCCGTGAAAGACGGCGCCATCGCCACCAAGGCCGGTACGCCGCTGTGGATCATGGTGCTGGGCGCGCTCGGCCTGGCGGTGGGGCTGGCGCTGTACGGCGCGCGGCTCATCCGCACCGTGGGCAAGGAAATCACCGAGCTGGACAACATGCGCGCGTACGCCATCGCGATGTCCGCCACGCTCACGGTGATCGTCGCCTCGCAGCTGGGCATGCCGGTGTCGACGACGCACATCTCCATCGGCGCGGTGTTCGGCGTCGGCTTCCTGCGCGAACTGCTCAAGGTGAACTACGCGAAGATGGAACGTGTGGTGCGCTCAGGCCACCAGGGTGCCGACCGCGACGTGGTCGAGGCCTACCTGAGCCGCTTCGAGGCCGCCGAGGTGAGCGAGAAGAAGCGCATGCTGGCGGACATGAAGCGGCTTGCCAAGCAGCGGGAGCTGGCGCAACCGGAAGATGCGGTGTTCGCCAAGAAGGAACAGAAGGCGTTCAAGAAGGCCTACAAGAAGGAAATCGTCAAGCGCTCCGTGGTCATGCGCATCGTGGCGGCCTGGATCGTCACCGTGCCGGCCACCGCCGTGCTGGCGGCGCTGCTGTTCTACGTGGTGCGCGCCGTGCTCAATTGAGCGCGGATGTAAAGACTTGGGGTTTTCCCGAATCCATGCCATAATCAGCGGCTTCGCAGGCAACTGCGATGATTTGTGCATCTGCCTCACACACCAGGCCCCCCGCAACCGCAGGATGGGGCCTTCGCTCCCGGTGTCACGCTTCTCTCTGTGACCCATGGCGCGTCGATCGTTTGATGGTTGATGTTTTGTAACCACGAACGGATCCGACGCCCCGGAGCTGCCACCTTTTCAAGGTAGGCCGTCCCTATAGCGTTTGCATTCGATCAATTGCGCCCTCTGGCGCATGGACGAACATGAGCGACTCTTTTGAAGCCCGCGGCGATTTCTCGCCCGAAATCCTCTCTGCCGACACCGAGGCAGACCTTTCCCCCCCCGTGATCGCTGAGGCCGCAGAGGCCATCGAGCCCACCGGCCCCAACGGCTTCGAGCTGTTGGGCCTGGCGCCCGAGCTGGTGCAAGCCTGCGTGGACCTCGGGTACACGCAGCCCACCACCGTGCAGAACAACGTGATCCCCAAGGCCTTGCTGGCCGAAGGCGAGCAGCGTTTTGCCGACCTGATGGTCTCCAGCCAGACCGGCAGCGGCAAGACCGCGGCCTTCCTGCTGCCCGTGCTGCACACCCTGCTGCAGCAACGCGCCGCCGCCGACGCCAAGGAGCGCGCCGACCGCGAACAAGCGGTGGCCGACGCCCTGGCCCGTGGCGAAGCACCGCCCAAGGCGCCCAAGCGCAAGGACCCCACCAGCTCGCGCAACTTCAAGGCCGCCACCCCCGGCGCCCTGATCCTGTGCCCCACGCGCGAACTCGCGCAGCAGGTGGCCAACGACGCCATCGACCTCGTGCGCCACTGCCGCGGCCTGCGCATCGCCAACGTGGTGGGCGGCATGCCTTACCAGTTGCAGATCGCGCGCCTGCAGAACGCCGACCTCGTGGTCGCCACCCCCGGCCGTCTGCTGGATCTGCAGCGCTCGCAGCAGCTCAAGCTCGACCAGGTGCAGTTCCTCGTCGTCGACGAAGCCGACCGCATGCTCGACCTGGGCTTCTCCGACGACCTCGCCGAAGTCAACGCCCTGACCAGCCAGCGCCGCCAGACCATGATGTTCAGCGCGACCTTCGCGCCGCGCATCCAGCAACTCGCCATGCGCGTGATGCACGACAACGGCAAGCACGCACAAAAGGTGCAGATCGATTCGCCGCAAGAGCAACACGCCAACATCAAGCAGGTGCTGTTCTGGGCCGACCACGCCGACCACAAGCGCAAGCTGCTCGACCACTGGTTGCGCGACACCACCATCAACCAGGCGGTGGTGTTCTGCAGCACGCAGATCGAATGCGATGGCCTCGCCAACGACCTGCAGCAATCCGGCTTTGCCGCCGTGGCGCTGCACGGTGCGCTGAACCAGGGCATGCGCAACCGCCGCCTGATGGCACTGCGCAACGGCCAGGTGCAGATCCTGGTGGCCACCGACGTCGCCGCGCGCGGCATCGACGTGCCCACCATCACCCACGTCTTCAACTTCGGCCTGCCGATGAAGGCCGAGGACTACACGCACCGCATCGGCCGCACCGGCCGTGCCGGCCGCGACGGCCTGGCCGTCACCTTCGCCGAGTTCCGCGACCGCCGCAAGATCGGCGACATCGAGGCCTACACGCGCCAGCGCATCAACGTCGAGACCGTGCCCGGCCTCGAACCGCGCCAGCGCGCACCGCAGCCCGAGTTCGGTGGCCGTGGCCGTCCGGGCGCAGGCCGTGGTGATCGCTTCGGTGGTGGTGGTGATCGCAACTATGCCGACCGCAGCAACTTCAACGCCCGTGGCCCCGCACCGCGCGGCCCGCGTTTCGAAGGTCGCCCGGAAGGCCGCTTCGACGCCCCCCGCGTCGACCACAGCCGCCCGGAAACGCGCTTCGACCCGCGCTTCGAAGGCCGTGCCGAGCCGCAGCCGCGCCACGAGAATCGCTTCGACAACCGGGGTGAAAACCGCTTCGAGAACCGCGGTGATCAAGGCGGCTACCGCAACGACACGCGCCCGGCCAGCCGGGGCTTCGGCGACCGTGGCGCCGCCCCGGCGCGCACCGGTGGCAAGCCCGGTGGCTTCTCCAGCTTCGGCCGCAGCGACAAGGGCGGCGAGCAACGTGGTGGCTTCAGCGACCGTGGCAACGCTGAGCGCGGCGCCATGCGTGGCGAGTTCGCGCCGCGCCGCAACGAAGGCGGCCCGGCCCGCCCGATGGCGCGCCGCGCACCGCGCTGATCGATCCGGTCATCCATGAAAAAGCCAGGCCCTAGGGCCTGGCTTTTTTTGCACGGGCGACGGCGTCAGGCCGGCACAGGTTGTGCGTCCAGCGATGGCGCGTGGCGGGCGATCGCCATCACCACGCCGGCGAGCCGGCGTTGGCGGATCTGATCGTGCAGTTCGTGCAGACCGCAGTTCGCGACCCGTGTCTCCAGCCGCGCCAGGGCGTCGCGCGCGACATCCGGGTGCTCCTCCAGGTAGGCTTCCAGCGCTTCGGGCGCGCTGTCGGACATCGCGTTGCGCGCCATGCACAACACGGCGAGCACGTCCGCCGCATCGGGCGACGACGCCAGCAGCGCGACGAACGCCTGAGGCGCCGCGAGTGCGCCCAGAAGCACGTCGCCCACCTCGCTGCAATGGTGGAGGCCGAGGCTGGCCAGGGCGAGGAGCGGGGCCGCTTGCCCGGCTTCGAGCAGGCCCTGCGCGAGCATCGACGCCTTCTCGACGTCCTCGGTGCATGCCGCGATGAGCGAGGGCAGGGGGACGACCCCCCTGTGCAAAAGGCGCTCGAACTCGACCGGCGACAAGGTCTTGGCCGCCTCCGCCACGCGCTGGCAGGCGTCCTTGATGTCGCGCTCCAGTTGCTGCACGATGGCCTCGTTGTCCTCGGTGATCTGCCTCACCGTCAGGACCGCCAGTTGCGCCAACGCTCGGGCCGGGATCAGCGGAACGCCCAGCGACGCGGTGCCGATCGTCAGCGAGAACGCCAGATCCATCGGAGAGGCGTTCCCTCGGGTGGTCGCCTGGTAGATGTCTTTCCCGAGCGTGGCGGCCCACACCGCCGTGGCCCCGAGCATCGTGGCGCTCCCTGTGGCGAACACACCGGCGAGAAACCAGTAACCACAGTGCGAGAGCGAACTGGGCAGGCGCGAGTGGATGAAATCGTTCCTGGCCTGGATGGCACGGGCCACCTGGTCTTCCAGGTCCTGCAGCGAGGGCACGGTGTCCTGCGGCTGAAGGGCGATCGGGTCAAGTGAGTCGTGTGAGATGTGCAAAGGGTGAAAGGCGTTCATGCACCCTAGTGACCACCGCGTCGCGCTGGTTCATCGGGGTGCACCCGCCGCGAGCCAGGCGCGCCAGCCGCCGAAGGCGGTGATGTCGGTCGCGCCACCGACGCCCAGGCCTTCGCAGATGAAGCCCGGCACCTCGCTGCCGTCGGCGAGCTTCACCTTGCCGATGCCCAGCGGTGCGGGAATGCCGGCCACGAAGCTGCCGAAGAGGGCCGACGGTACTTCCCACACCTCCATCGCGATCGCCGCGCCGCCCTCGGCCACCCGCACCATGCCGGGCCGTTGCACCGGTCCACCGGCCAGGGCGTAGAAGCGGTACTCGGGCGCGGAGACGGGGCTGTCCACGAGCCGCGCGCCGCGTGCTGTGAGCTGGTGGTTCAACGGCAGGCCCGAGAGGTGCGCGCCGCACACCGCCACGCGCACCGTGCCCGAGCCGGCCGCGCCCACCTCGCCGCCCGGCAGGCCCACGCAGGCCGGTGTGGCCGACACGTCGGTGCCCGTCGCGCCCAACGAGCCACCGAGCGCGCGGTGAAAACGATCGGCCAGGCGCAGCAGCGCCAGGTCCTTGTGCGCGGGCGCGCCCAAAGTCACGCCCCAGGGCAGGCCTTTCGCGTCGCCGCTGGCCAGCACGCCGGCCGGCACGGCCACGGCGCATTGGTCCAGCAGGTTCACGAAGTTGGTGTAGCGGCCCAGGTTGGCGTTGAGGCGGATCGGGTCGGCCTGCATCTCGGCGATGCGGTAGACCGTGCCGGCCGTGGGCGTGAGCAGGCAGTCCACCTCGTCCCACACGCGGTCGCACACGCGGCGCAGCGCCTTGAGCTTGTAGGCGCCCGCGAAGGCCTCGGCGGCCGTCTTGCCGCGACCCCCTTCGATGATGCGGCGCACCGGCGGGAACACCGCCTCAGGCTGCGCGTCGATGAAGCCCTGGATGGCGACGTAGCGCTCGGCCACCCAGGGGCCTTCGTAGAGCAGCTTGGCCACGGCCAGGAAGGGCGTGAGGTCGATGGTGACGGCCGTGCCGCCGAGCGATTCGAGGCGCTTGACCGCGTCGGCGAACAGCGTGGCCGCCGCCTCGTTGCCGAAGAAGTCCAGGTCCTCGTGGCGCGGCACGCCGAAGCGGAACGGCCCGGCCGAGAAGTCCACGCCCAGTGGCTGCGCGGGCCGGCTGTAGGCATCGGCCTCGTCGAACGCCGCCGCCACGCCCAGCACGGCCTGCGCGTCGGCCGCCGTGAGCGCGAGGATGGAGGGCGTCTCCACCGAGCGGCAGGCCGGCAGCACGCCCCAGGCCGAGAGCAGGCCCAGCGTGGGCTTGAGGCCGATCAGCCCGTTGAACGACGCCGGCACGCGGCCCGAACCGGCGGTGTCGGTGCCCAGCGCGAACGTCACATACCCCTTGGCCACGGCCACGCCCGAGCCGGAGCTGGAGCCACCCGAGATGAAGGCGGGGTGGTGCGGGTTCTGGCACGCGCCGTACGGCGAGCGCGTGCCGTTCAGGCCGGTGGCGAACTGGTCCAGGTTGGTCTTGCCCACCGGCACCGCGCCGGCCGCGATCAGCTGGCGCACCACGAAGGCGCTGTCCTGCGGCGTATAGGCGAATTCGGGGCAGGCGGCGGTGGTGGGCACGTGCGCGAGGTCGATGTTGTCCTTGATCGCGAAGGGCACGCCGTACAGCGGCAGGCTGGCCGGGTCCACGCCGTCCAGGCGCGCGAGGTAGGGCTCGACCTCGGCCTCGCTCAGCACGTGGATGTAGGCGTGGTGCGTGTCGGCCACGCTGCGGCGCAAGGCTTCGGCGATCACCTCGCGCGCGGTCGCGGTGCCTTCGCGGTAGGCGGCCTGCAGGCTGGCGAGGTCAAAAGACAGTGGGGTCAGGGACATGGCAAAAGACTCCTTGGATGTTCTTGAAGGGCTCAGGCGGCGGCTTCGTCGATCAGCACCAGCACGTTCTGCCCGGCGGCCACCGCGCCGCCCTGGGCGCACATGAGGCTGTGGACGGTCGCGTCCGCGGGCGCGAGCAGGTTGAACTCCATCTTCATGGACTCGATGACCAGCAGCACATCGCCGGCGCGCACCTGCTGGCCCACGCTCACGGCCACCTTCCACACGTTGCCGGGCACGCTGGTGGCCAGCGCGCGGCCGCCCTCGGGCAGGTCGATCTCGGCCTCCACGCCGGCCGCCGCCACATCGGCCTCGCTCGCGTAGTCCACCTGGCCGGCGGCGGCCCAGCGCTCGCGCTCGGCCTCGAACGCGGCCTGCTGCCTTGCCTTGAACGCGCCCACGGCGGCGTCGTTCTCGGCCAGGAAACGCCGGTAGTCCTTCAGGCTGAACGTGCCGTCTTCCGTGCGCAGCGCGTAACCACCGTGCGGGAAGCGCGCGCGGATGTCTTTCAGCGCGTCCTCGCTCACCGGCTCGAAGCGGATCTGGTCGAAGAAGCGCAGCAGCCAGGGCTGCTCGAACGGCGTGCCCGGCGTGCCGTGCCGCCAGCGGTTCCACATCTGCAGCGTGCGGCCCACGAACTGGTAGCCGCCGGGGCCTTCCATGCCGTACACGCAGAGGTAGGCGCCGCCGATGCCCACGGCGTTCTCCGGCGTCCAGGTGCGCGCGGGGTTGTACTTGGTGGTCACCAGCCGGTGGCGCGGGTCCAGCGGCGTGGCCACCGGCGCGCCCAGGTACACGTCGCCCAGGCCCAGCACGAGGTAGCGCGCGTCGAACACGACCTGGAACACGTCCTCGATCGAGTCCAGCCCGTTGATGCGGCGGATGAACTCGATGTTGCTCGGGCACCAGGGCGCGTCCGGCCGCACCGATTGCATGTACTTCTCGATCGCGAGCTTCGTCTGCGGGTCGTCCCACGAGAGCGGCAGCACGACGGTGCGCGAGGGCACCACCATCTCGTCCACCGGTGGCAGCGCGTCGTCCACCTCGGCGATCACGCGCAGCAGCGCCTCGCGCGGCAGGCGCGTGGGGTCGAAATGCACCTGCAGCGAACGGATGCCCGGGGTGAGGTCGATCACGCCGTCCAGGTGCTGGCGCTTCAGGCCTTCCAGCAGGGCCTGAACGCGCATGCGCAGCTCCAGGTCCAGTGTGAGCGGGCCGAACTCGATCAGCACGTAGCGGTCGCCCGCCTGCCGCACCACGCGGCGCGGGCGCTCGCCCTCGGCCGCGCGGTCGTCCAGGATGGGGCTGGCCGGCGAGCCCGCGCGCCGGTGAAAACGCACCGTGTCACCCGGCCGCAGCTGGCCCAGTTTCCACAGCTCGTCGTGCAGCACCACGGCCGGGCACACGAAGCCGCCCAGGCTCGGGCCGTCGGGCCCGAGGATCACCGGCATGTCGCCGGTGAAGTCGATCGCGCCGATGGCGTAGGCGTTGTCGTGGATGTTCGACGGGTGCAGCCCGGCCTCGCCGCCGTCGCTGCGCGCCCACTGCGGCTTGGGGCCGATCAGGCGCACGCCGGTGCGGCTGCTGTTGTGGTGCACCTTCCAGTGGGTGCCGAAGAACATCGTGATGTCCTCCGGCGTGAAGAAGTCCGGCGCGCCGTGCGGGCCGTAGAGCACGTCGATGTCCCAGTGGTTCGTGTACTCGGGTGCGTACACGTACTCGCTCATGGTCTGTGCCTCGACCGAAGCCGGTGCATCCGCCAGGTGCAGCACATCGCCCGTGCGCAGGTGCCGCCCCGCGTGGCCGCCGAACTGGCCCAGCGTGAAGGTGCTGCGGCTGCCCAGGTACAGCGGCACGTCCATCCCGCCGGCCACGGCCAGCGCGAGCCGCACGCCGGTCTCGCAGCGGCCCACGGCCAGCGTGGCGCCGGCCGGCACCTGAAGGGACTGCCACATGGCCACGGGCTGACCATTCAATGTGAGCTTCGCGGGCGCGCCCGTCACCGCCACCACCGTGGCCACGTTGAAGCGCAGCGTGGGCCCGGCCAGCGTGATCTCCAGCGCCGCCGCATCGCTGGCGTTGCCCACCAGCTGGTTGGCCATGCGGTGCGCGTGCGCGTCCATCGGCCCGCTCGGCGGCACGCCCACGGCCCAGTAGCCCTGGCGGCCCGGCCAGTCCTGCACCGAGGTCTGCACGCCGGGCTCCAGCACGTCGATGGTGCGCGGCCTGAACTCGAACGTGGAGAGAAAGCGCGTCACCTGCCGGCCTTCGCGGAACACCGGGTCGCGCACCACCTGGCGCAGGTAGCCCAGGTTGGTCTCGATGCCGGCCAGGCGCGTGGCGTCCAGCGCGTCTTCGAGCTGCGCCAGGGCCTGCTCGCGCGTGTCGGCGGTCACGATCAGCTTGGCCAGCATGGGGTCGTACCAGGCGGGCACCTCGGTGCCGCGCTCCACCCAGCTGTCCACCCGCGCGCGGGGAGGGAACACCACGTCGGTCAACAGGCCCGCGCTGGGCTGGAAGTTCTTCGCCGGGTCTTCCGCGTACAGCCGCACCTGGATGGACGCACCGCGCGGCACCGGCTGCAGCGTGGCCAGCGGCGGCAGGTCGCCGGCCGCGAGCTGCAGCATCCAGGCCACCAGGTCCACGCCGCAGACCTGCTCGGTCACGCCGTGCTCCACCTGCAGGCGTGTGTTCACCTCCAGGAAATAGAAGGCACCGCTCGCCGCGTCATAGACGAACTCCACCGTGCCGGCGGAGCGGTAGTTCACCGCCTGCGCCAGCCGCACGGCGGTGGCGTGCAGCTCGGTGCGCTGCGCGTCGCTCAGGCCGGGCGCCGGGGTTTCCTCGATCACCTTCTGATTGCGCCGCTGCACCGAACAGTCGCGCTCGCCCAGCGCGATCACGCCGCCCGCGCCGTCGCCGAACACCTGCACCTCGATGTGCCGCGCCTGCTCCACGTACTTCTCCAGGAACAGGCCCGCGTCCTTGAAGTTCGCCTGCGCCAGCCGCCCCACGGACTCGAACGCGTCGCGCAGTTCGGTGTCATTCCACACCAGCCGCATGCCGATGCCGCCGCCGCCGGCCGTGCTCTTGAGCATCACCGGATAGCCGATGCGCGCGGCCTCGGCCGTGGCCTGCGCCAGGTCGAGCAACAAGCCCGAGCCCGGCAGCAGCGGCACGCCGCGCGCCTGCGCCAGGTCGCGCGCCGTGTGCTTCAGGCCGAAGGCGCGCATCTGCTGCGGCGCGGGGCCGATGAAGGCAATGCCCGCCGCCTCGCAGGCCTCGGCGAACGCCGGGTTCTCCGACAGGAAGCCGTAGCCGGGGTGAATGGCCTGCGCGCCGCAGTCCTTGGCGATCTGAAGGATGCGGTCCGCGCGCAAATAACTCTCGGCCGCCGGGGCAGGGCCCAGCAGCCAGGCCTCGTCGGCCTCGCGCACGTGGCGGGCCTGGGCGTCGGCCTCGGAATACACGGCCACGCTGCGCACGCCCAGGGTTTTCAGCGTGCGGATGATGCGGCAGGCAATCGCGCCGCGGTTGGCAATCAGGACCTTGCTGAACATGAGGGGGTCTCCGGATGCAGGCCGTCCTGCAAAGCTGTCTTGGCGCCCCGGGCCGTCCCGGGGCGATGGGGTTCAGAAGGCGGGGTCAGTCCCAGACCAGCAACTGGATCGGCGTCGGGTTGTAGGCGTTGCAGGGGTTGTTGAGCTGCGGGCAGTTGCTGATCAGCACCCACACGTCCATCTCGGCGCGCATCTCCACGTACTTGCCGGGGCCGGACACGCCGTCCTCGAAACTCAGCGCGCCCTCGGCCGTCACCGGCACATTCATGAAGAAGTTGATGTTGGGCACCAGGTCGCGCTTGCCCAGGCCCACGTCGGCGTGCTGCAGGGCGATCAGGTAGTTGTCGCGGCAGCTGTGCATGTACTTCTTCTGCAGCGCGTAGCGCACCGTGTTGCTCTCGGCCGCGCAGGCGCCGCCCAGCGTGTCGTGCCGGCCGCAGGTGTCGGCCACGATGGTGAGCATGGGGTTCCCGTCATTGCTGCGGATCACCGAGCCGGTGGTGAGGTAGATGCCGCCCTGGCGCTGCATGGTGTCGGTGGCGCTGTAGTGCTCGGCCGGGTCGTGCCGGTTGTAGAACAGCACGTCGGCGGCCTGGTTGCCCTCCAGGTCCACGATGCGCAGCGTCTGCCCGCGCTTCACCTCGAACAGGATGGGTTCGCCCGCCGGGTGGCGCTGGTTCAGCACGGCGTGCGCGGGGTCCAGCGCGCTTTCTTGAAGTCGAATCGCGGTGGCGGTGTTCATGGTCATCGTCTCCCTCACAGGTAGAGCAGGTCGGTGTTGTGCAGGGCGCGCGCGTTCTCCGGGCGCAAGGCGCGGCACACGTCGTCGGCCGGCGCGGCGCCGCAGCGCCAGGCCACCAGGCCGACCTTCTTCGGCGCGTAGGTGGGCGCCGGGTCCAGCCCGTGCGGCGCGGTGCTGATGGCGGCGATCACGTCCATGTCGAAGCGCAGCTCCACGAAGTCGCCGGCCTTCGCGTGGTCCGGCACGAAGGCGAAGCGGCCCTGCGCGTCCACGCCCACCTTGCTGAACAGGTTCACCGGCGCGATCAGGTCGCGCTTGGAAAGGCCGTGCTTGCCGATCTCGATCAGCAGCCCGTCCTTGCCCGAGCGGTGCATGGCGTTGCGGTGCGATTCGTAGCGCTGCTCGCCGTATTTCTGCCGCATCAGCTCGCTGTCCAGCAGCGCGCCCAGCGGGTCGTGCCAGCCCAGGCTGTCGGCCGTGAAGCTGGCCATGCTGCGGCCCATGTCGCTCATCAGCACATGGCCGCGCGAGTAGTGCGCGGTGTGCTGCGCCTTGAGCGAGTCGGGCATGTTGTAGCGCTCCAGTTTTTCCAGCGCGCTGTAGAGCACCAGGCTCACGTTCGCGCCGGCTTCCAGCGCCACGAAGCGGATCGCGCTGCCGCGCGGCATGCGCCAGCCCCAGTGGCTGCCGCCGGGCACGATTTCGCTCCACATCAGCTGGCGGGTGTCCACCCCCGCGAGCGCGGGGGCGGGAAAACCTTGCCAGAACGCGGGGGCGTCCACCGGGGTGTCGTCGAGGGTGTGGTTCATGTGGGGGTCTTCAAAAAGTGCTTCAAACGGGGGTGCCCGTCATGCGCTGGAGCTGCTCCAGGTCGGTCTTCATGCCGGAGGTCTCGCGGATGCGGTCCAGGATGTCTCGCTTCAGGCGCACGAACTCGGGGGCGTGCTTCAGGTCCTGCGTGCGCTGGTCGCCGAAGGGCACCTCGTAGATGGTGTCGATGCGCCCTGGGCGCGGCGCCATCAGCACCACGCGAGCGCCCAGGTACAGGGCCTCTTCCACGTCGTGCGTCACGAACACGATGGTGGCTTTCTCCAGCTTGTGCACGTAGCGGATCAGGTCGTGCATCACCTCGCGCGTCTGCGCGTCCAGCGCGCCGAAGGGTTCGTCCATCAGCACGATGTCGGGCCGGCCCATCAGCGCGCGCGCGATCGCCACGCGCTGCTGCATGCCGCCCGAGAGCTGGTTGGGCCAGGCGTGGCCCATGGTCTCCAGGCCCATCAGGCGCAACAGCGCGTCGGCCCGGCCATCGGCCGCCTCCACGTCCGACGAGGTGCGGCCCTCGGTGTGCGCCTGCAGCTGGCGGCAGAACTTGATGTTCTGGCACACCGTCATCCACGGGTAGAGGCTGTAGTGCTGGAACACCATGGCGCGGTCGATGCCCGGGCCGGTCACGGCCTGGCCGTCCACCAGCAGGTCGCCGCTGCTCTGCACCTCCAGCCCGCCGATGGTGCGCAGCAGGGTGGACTTGCCGCAGCCCGAGGCGCCCACGAAGGTGACGAACTCGTTGGCGCGGATGTCCAGGTTGATGCCTTCGAGCGCGTTCACCGGCGCGCCGTCGAAGCGCTTGAACACATCGCGGATCGCGATCTTGGGCACGGGGTGGGTGTGGGGG
>NZ_JBYTAE010000065.1:0-34594 GCF_058787875.1 Hydrogenophaga sp. FW305-3-2-15-A-LB1
CGGTGGCGGCGACGCGGGCGCCAGCGGCGGGGCCGATGCGACGATCGGCGTGCCCTCACCGCCGAACAGCGCGGGCGGCGCCGGCTCGGGCAGCGGCGGTTCGACGCTGGTCGCCCTGGACGCCAGCACCAGCTGCAACCTGCCCGACTTCCGCAACAGCTTGCTGCAACAGATCAACGCGGCGCGGGCCGTGGCGCGCAGCTGCGGCGGCACCGCGATGCCGGCGGTCGCGCCACTGGCCTGGAACGACGCGCTGTTCTCCGCCGCCGCGCGGCATTCGACCGACATGGCCGTCAACAACTACTTTTCCCACACCGGGCTGGACGGCCGCACGGCCTCCCAGCGCATCGCCGCCGAAGGTTATGCGTGGTCGTGGGTGGGGGAAAACATCGCGGCGGGGCAGACCTCGGTCTCGACCGTGATGAGCGGCTGGCTCGCCAGTCCCGGCCACTGCGCCAACATCATGCGCGCCGAGTACCAGCACATGGGCGTGAGCTGCGTGCAGCGCAGCGGCACCACCTACGGCCGCTACTGGACCATGACCCTGGCCCGGCCACGCTGAATCCGGCGTTCAGCCGCCCGATTCGAGTGCCTGGGATTTGCCGCGTCCGCGGCCCAGGTGGGCCAGCAGCTGCGGCAAGGCGGCCTGCAGCGTGCCCTTGAGGGTGTGCGGCGGGTTGATCACGAACATGCCGCTGGCGGTGAGGCCCGGCCGGTCGTCGGGACCGTGGGTCGGGTCCTGGCCGATGGCCAGTGTGGCGTTCAGCCAGGGTTTCTGGGCCTGGTTCGACAGGGTGCGCAGGCGGCGCGGCAGATCGTGCGCCTCGGGGCGCGGGATCACCGGGTACCAGACCAGGTAGGTGCCGGTCGGGAAACGTCGGATGATCTCTTGTATGCAGGCGCTCACTTTTCCGTAATCGCTCTTGATCTCATAGCTCGGGTCGATCAACACCATGGCCCGTTTGGAGCCGGTGGCCGAGGGCGGCGGCGGCAGCAGGGGCTTCACGCCCTCGAAACCGTCCTCGCGCACCACCGCGATCTGGCGGCCGGCTTCGAGTTGGGCGATGTTGGCGGACAGGGTGCGGCTGTCGGTCGGGTGCAGCTCGAACAGCTTGAGCCGGTCGCGCGATTCGGCCCGCAGCAGCTGGTGCATGACGAACGGCGAGCCGGGATAGACCCGCAGTGCGCCCGAGGGGTTGAAGCTCGCGACCAGGTCCAGGTAGTCGTCGATGGCGGGCGCCACGGCCTCGGTCGACGGCCCGTCGGCCGCGCGCAGCGCGCCCATGAGCTTGACGACGCCGTCCTTGGCCTCGCCCCCGGTCTCGGTGTAGTCGCCGTCGAGCCGATACAGGCCCGCGCCCGCGTGGGTGTCGATCAGCGTCAGACCCGCCTCCTTCTGCATCAGGTGGCGCAGCGTGGCGATGAGGGTGATGTGCTTGAGCACGTCGGCGTGGTTGCCGGCGTGGAAGGCGTGTCGGTAGCTGAACATGCCCTGATGGTAGCCGTTTGCCCTCTGCGCCCGACCATCGGGGACGGGCGGTTTGCCATCCGGGGCCGGAATTTCGTACAATCGAGGGCTTCGCAGCGATTTGCTGGCTCCGCGGCGAAGCATTCAAAACCCACCTAAGAGCGTTCCGACAGAGAACGACCGACCGTGGAAAAGAGCCGCCAAACCAACTCTTCAAGAGAAAACTCATGACCAAAACGTTCAGCGCCAAACCCGCTGACGTGACGCACGAGTGGTTTGTGATTGACGCGACCGACAAGGTCCTCGGACGAGTAGCCAGTGAAGTTGCTCTCCGTTTGCGCGGCAAACACAAGGCCATTTACACGCCTCACGTCGATACCGGTGACTTCATCGTCATCATCAACGCAGCCAAACTCCGCGTCACGGGCAACAAGGCCCTCGACAAGGTGTACTACCGTCACTCGGGTTTCCCGGGCGGTATCTATGGCACCAACTTCCGCGACATGCAGGCCAAGCACCCTGGCCGCGCGCTCGAGAAGGCCGTCAAGGGCATGCTGCCCAAGGGCCCGCTCGGCTACGCCATGATCAAGAAGCTCAAGGTGTACGGCGGTGCAGAGCACCCGCACACCGCCCAACAGCCGCAAGTGCTGGAACTCTAAAGGAGCCTTGAGATGATTGGTGAATGGAACAACGGAACCGGCCGTCGCAAATCCAGCGTCGCCCGCGTGTTTCTGAAAAAAGGCAGCGGCAAGATCACGGTCAATGGCAAGGACATCCAAGCCTACTTCGGCCGTGAAACCTCGATCATGATCGCCAAGCAGCCCCTGGTGCTGACCAACCACGCCGAGACCTTCGACGTGCAGGTCAACGTGCACGGTGGTGGTGAATCCGGCCAGGCCGGTGCCGTGCGCCACGGCATCACCCGCGCCCTGATCGACTACGACGCGACGCTCAAGTCGGGTCTGTCGCAAGCCGGCTTCGTGACGCGCGATGCCCGCGAAGTGGAACGGAAAAAGGTCGGTCTGCGCTCTGCGCGCCGCCGCAAGCAGTTCAGCAAGCGCTAAGCACGCTGTCCATGCCCCAGAAACCGCCTGCAAGTTCAAACTTGGGGCGGTTTTTGCTTTCTGGGGCCTGGTTGCGTTTGCTTGCAGTTGGAGAGGTTTGAATGCGTTTTCGCCTGTTGCGGAGAAGGCTGACGGTCAGTGCGCCCCGGGTCTCGGTGCGCAGCAGCCTGCCGTGGCCTTTCCGCTGGGTGCTGGGCGCACTGGTGCTGGGGTTTTCGGGCGCGCTGGCGGTCTGGGCCTTCGAGTTCGGCAAGGACATCGCCGGGCTGGACCGCAATGCCCAGCAGGAGCTTGCGCAACTGCGCCGCGAGGTGCAGATCCTGCGCACCGACCTGAGCGAGGCCCAGTCGGTGGCCAACACCTCGGACAGCCTGCTGATCGCCGAGCGCAGCACCCAGGAACAGCTGACGATGCAGATCCGGCAACTGCAGGCCGACAACGAGCTGCTGCGCAGCGACCTGGGCTTCTTCGAGCGCCTGATCCCCGGCTCCGGCAACGATTCGCTGAGCATCCGCGGCCTGCAGGCCGAGCGCCTGTCGCCCACCCAGCTCAAATGGCAGGTGCTCATGATCCAGGCCAGCAAGAACGCGCCCGACTTCAAGGGTGCGCTGGAGGTCACGCTCACCGGCACGCTGGCGGGCAAGCCCTGGGTCGCCAAGTCCGCGCCCGCGCCGCAGCCGGTGCTGATCAAGGGCTACCTGCGCATGGAAGGCGTGGTGGACGTGCCCGCGCAGGCCGTGGTAGAAAATGTGACGGCCAAGATCCTGCAGGGCAGTTCGGTCAGGTCCATGCAATCCTTCAACCTGTAACCATCGCGGTCCACCGTCGGGAGAGAGCCTCATGTTTGCCAAGAAAAAACAACCCCCCATCAAGAGCCTCATCGCCCAGGGCACCCGCATCGAAGGCAATGTGTTCTTCCACGACGGTCTGCGCATCGACGGCGAGGTGATCGGCGACCTGCGCGCCAGCGACGAGAAGCCCAGCATCCTCGTGGTCAGCGAAGTGGCCACCGTGACGGGGCAGATCCATGCCGATCACGTGATCATCAATGGCAACGTCAAGGGCCCGGTGCTCGCGTTCGAATTGCTGGAGTTGCAGCCCAAGGCCCACATCGAGGGCGATGTGTCCTACAAGGCGCTTGAAATGCACCAGGGCGCCACCATTTCCGGTCAGCTCAAGCCCATGGTCGGCGGGATCGAGGACAAACCCACACTGAAGCTGGCGGCAAACAACGGGTGAGCACATACCCGAGCGATTTGATTTAGTATCACTCGGACATGCGGGTGTACCGCACCCACCCCACATTTCCGTCAAGAGGTATCCCATGAGCGCAGTCGCCGAAAACATCCAGACCGACATGCCGGCACCGCTGGTCCTCACCGACAGCGCGGCGGCCAAGGTGGCCGAGCTGGTGGCCGAAGAGGGCAATCCCGATCTCAAGCTGCGCGTGTTCGTGCAGGGTGGGGGTTGCTCGGGTTTCCAGTACGGCTTCACCTTCGACGAAATCGTCAACGAAGACGACACCACCATGACCAAGAACGGTGTCTCCCTGCTGATCGACGCGATGAGCTACCAGTACCTGGTCGGCGCCGAGATCGACTACAAGGAAGACCTCGAAGGCGCGCAATTCGTGATCAAGAACCCCAACGCCACCACCACCTGCGGTTGCGGTTCGAGCTTCAGCGTCTGACCGACGGCGTTTTCTCGCCGCAACGAAAAAGGGAGCCGCTGGCTCCCTTTTTTGTTGGGTGTCGAGACCGGGTCGCTTACTGGGCGTTCGCCTGCTGGATGCTGGCGGCGGCATTGAGCTGCATGCGCTGCAGCTGGGCCACGGCGTCGAAACGCTGGCGCAGGGCGGCCGGCACGGGGATGGACTCGCTCTGGCGCGCGATGGCCAGGGGATCCACGTGCACGCCGTTGTCGCGGAACTCCAGGTGCAGGTGCGGGCCGGTGGAGGCGCCCGTGGTGCCGACGGCACCGATGAAGTCACCCTGGTTCACGCGCTGGCCCTTGCGCACGCCGATGCGGCTCAGGTGGGCGTAGACGGTGACCTGGTTGCTGCGGTGCTTGATGTAGATGACATTGCCATAGCCGCGCTGTTCGCCCGCGAACTCGACCGTGCCGTCGCCGATGGTGCGCACCGGCGTGCCGGTGGGGGCGGCGTAGTCCACGCCCATGTGGGCCTTGCGACCGCCCGTGATGGGGTGAAAGCGCATGCCGTAGCCGCTGCTCACGCGCGAGAACTCCAGCGGGGAGGCCAGGTAGAAGCGGCGCGAGCTCTGGCCGTCGAAACCGTAGTAGCCGCCTTTGTGGCCCGCTTCTTCGAACCAGACGGCCTGGTGTTCCTTGCCTTCGTTGACGAACTCGGCGCTCAGGATCCGGCCGGTGCGCAGGCTCTCGCCATCGGCTTCCAGGCTTTCGTAGACCACGTTGAAGCGGTCACCTTGGCGCAGGTCGCGGCGGAAGTCGATGCTGCTGGAGAACATCTCGGCCAGCTGGATGGCGACCGGGTCGGGGATGCCGGCCGCGTCGGTGGCGGCGAACAGCGAGCTGCGGATCACGCCGCTGGCCAGCCGGGACGAGGCGGTCAGCGCGCCTTGTTCCAGGCGCGAGCCGAGCGCGCCCTGGGCATCCTTTTCGACCACGAGGCGGGTGAAGCTGCGTTCGTCGGCGGAGAGCCAGCGCGCGGTCAGGCGCAGCAGTTCCTGTTTCTCGGTGGCTTCGACGCTCACCAGGCGGCCGGCACGGCCCAGCAGCTGGCGCGCGATGGCGTCGTTGCGCAGGAAGGTCTGGGCTTGCGAATCGGTCACGCCCATGCGCTGCAGCAGGCTCTGGGCGGTGTCGTCGCGGCGGGTGGTCTCGCTGCGGAACAACACCAGCGGCGCGGCGGGCTGGGCCGCGAGGAGGCTGTGGATGTCTTGCTGCGTGGGGGCGTCGAGGGCTTCGACGACCTGGCGCACGGGCAGGTCGGCGGCGTCGGGGGCCAGCGGCGCGATGCCGAAGGCGGTGACGCCCGTGCCCAGCAGCAGCACACCGAGGCCGCCCATGATGCGTCGGGGATGCCGGGCGAGGCTTTGGCTCGTGGCATCAGCGAGGCTGGCCAGCGTGTGAAGTAGCGAACGGGTCAAAATCGTTGTTTCCGGTAAGGCCGGCCCCGGTGGTTGGGGCCGCGCGCACAAAAAAAGAGCGGTTGAGGCGGAACAAGTTCACTCAAGCGCTCATGCGGTGACGAACTGGCTTGATATCGTGCAAAAAGCGGGCCAACTAAAATCCGTCATTCGCGCCCAGTATTTTAGCCAGCGCACCGTCCTTCGCATCTGAAAAAACCCCTATGACCGCCTCCAGAAACGACGCCGAAAGTTCTCAGAAATCCGTGCCACTGACGGACGGTGTCCAGGAAGCCCTCAGCGTCACGCTGCGGGGGTGCGAAGAATTGATACCTCAGGCCGACTGGGTCAAAAAATTGTCACAGTCGGAAACCACCGGCCGGCCGCTGCGCATCAAGCTGGGGCTGGACCCCACGGCGCCCGACATCCACATCGGCCACACGGTGGTGCTGAACAAGATGCGCCAGCTGCAGGACCTGGGACATCAGGTGATCTTCCTGATCGGGGACTTCACGAGCCTGATCGGCGACCCCTCGGGCCGCAACAACACGCGCCCGCCGCTGACCCCGGAGCAGATCAAGGCGAACGCCGAGACCTACTACAAGCAGGCCAGCCTGGTGCTGGACCCGGCGCGCACCGAGATCCGCTACAACAGCGAGTGGAGTCTGCCGCTGGGCTCGATGGGCATGATCCAGCTGGCGGCCAAGTACACGGTGGCGCGCATGATGGAGCGCAACGATTTCCACGACCGTTTCAAGGCCGGCACGCCGATCAGCGTGCACGAGTTCCTGTACCCGCTGATGCAGGGTTACGACTCGGTGGCGCTGCAGAGCGATCTGGAGTTGGGCGGCACGGACCAGAAGTTCAACCTGTTGATGGGCCGCCATCTGCAGGCCGAGTACGGCCAGGAGCCGCAGTGCATCCTGACAATGCCGCTGCTCGAAGGTCTGGACGGCGTGGACAAGATGTCCAAGAGCAAGAACAACTACATCGGCATCACCGAGGATGCGAATTCGATGTTCGCGAAAGTGCTGAGCATTTCGGACACGCTGATGTGGCGCTGGTACACGCTGTTGTCGTTCCAGTCGATGGCGCACATCGAGTCGCTGAAGCAGGCGATCGAGCAGGGCGCGAACCCCAAGGACGCGAAGGTGGCGCTGGCCAAGGAGATCACGACGCGTTTCCACAGCGCGGCGGCGGCGGAGGCGGCGGAGCAGGATTTCATCAACCGCAGCAAGGGCGGTGTGCCGGACGAGATTCCGGAGGTGTCGCTGTCGGGCGCGCCGCTGGGGATCGCACCGCTGCTGAAGTCAGCGGGTTTGGCGCCCTCCAACAGCGAAGCCAACCGTCTGATCGATGGTGGCGGTGTTCGTGTCGACGGCGCTGTCGTGAGCGACAAGGGCTTGAAGCTGCCTGCGGGGACTTTTGTGGTTCAGGTCGGGAAGCGGAAGTTTGCTCGCGTGACTTTGAGCTAAGACCTTTCCGTCTTCTACCTCGAGGGCTCGGGGGGCCTGGGCGCTCTGCTCCGCGGGTGTCCCCCGAACCGGCTTCGCCGGTTCTCCTCCTTTACCCCGCTGCGCAGAACGCCCAGGCCCCCCGAGCCGAGATGTGTTTGGCTCACGCCTTTTGCGCTTGCGTGGTGCGCCTGAGTGCGTGGGGGTGGAGGGCGCAGCGACGTAAAGGAGGAGGGGCGGCGAAGCCGACCCGGGGGACAGTCGCGGAGCCCTCCGCCCCCACGCACTCAGGCCGAGAGAAGCAACCTGAAAGAAAGAGCGAAAGACTCAGCGAGCCCCAGCCTTCTCGAGCATCGCCACCATCGCCGAGTACCCGCGAGACCGCGCCAAAGCCAAAGGCGTCTGCCCCGAACGGTCCGCCAGCTGCAAACCGGCCCCCGCATCGATCAGCGCCTTGAGCGTGGCCTGGTGGCGCGCACCGCCGTCGCCCAACACGATGGACTCGATCGTCGCCGTCCAGTGCAGGTTGTTCACGTGGTCCAGCGGCGCACCGGCGGCAATCAGCTGGCGCACCACCCCGTCGTGGCCCAGGTGGGCCGCCGCGATCAAGGCCGTGCCGTCGTAGCGGCTGGTCGTCTGCTTCGCGCTCGCGCCCAGCTGCAACAACAACCGCAACGTCTCCTCATCGTCCGCCACCGAAGCGATCGTCACCGCGTCGTAGCGGTCGTTCTCCAGCCGGTCGATGTCGGCACCCGCCTTCACCAGCGCGCGGATCGCCTCGCGCTGCCGCGCAAACGTGGCCACGTGCAAGGGCGTGCGGCCCCGCGCGTCGGTGGCATTGAGCGCCGCGCCACCGGCCACCAGGCGCGCGATCTTCGCGCTGTCGCCCTGGTGCGCCGCGGCGTGCAGGCCGCTGTAGGCCGCGACCTCGGAGGCACTGGGCCCCACCTGGGCCCAGACCGCCGGCGCGGTGCTCGCCAACGCCACCAGCAGGCCGGTGATCAGCGCGCGGCGGCGTTTCATTTCAGCTGGTCCTTGACCTTGTCGAGCGCGGCGATGGCGCACTGCTCGTCCAGATGGCCGCCGGGCGCGCCGCCCACGCCCACGGCGCCGATCACTTCGTTGCCCACCTTCACCGGCACGCCGCCGCCGAGCAGCAGGTAGCCGGGGATGTCCGTCAGGTTGGCCGCGGCCGGGTTCTTCTGCGCGCCTTCCATGATGGCCAGCGTGTTGTTCTTCGCCGAGGCCGAGGTGAAGGCCTTCAGGCGGCTGGCTTCCAGCGTGTGCGGGCCGGCGTTGTCGGCGCGCATGACGGCGCGCACGCCACCGGCACGGTCCACCACCGTGGCCGCCACGTTGTAGCCGGCGGTGCTGCAGGCCGCGACGGTGGCGCTGGCGATCTGGGTGGCGAGTTCGAGCGACATGTTCTTCTCCACACGCACGCTCTGCGCGCTGGCCAGGGCGGCGGCGCTGAGGGAAACGGCGAGGAGGGACGCTTTGACGAAGGCTTGCATGGAGTTCTCCGGGTGTTGTGAAACGGTTCGATCAACCGTGGGAGAACTGTAAAAATCCGCGCCCGAAACGGCCATTCGGGCGCCTACGCGCGGCCCTCCGTAGAACTACGCAGTGCCGTTGCCGTTGCCGCCGCCCGGGCCGGCCGTGTCCTGGGCGTCCACCAGCGCGGCGTAATGCCGGATCAGCTGCGCCAGCGAGGGCGCCTGCAGCTTGGCGAACAGGTTGGCGCGGTGGGTTTCCACCGTGCGCGGCGACAGGCCCAGCGCGCGGCCGATCTCCTTGTTGGTCAGGCCCTCGACGATCAGGCCCAGCACCTCGCGCTCGCGCTCGGAGAGCTGCGCATAACGTTCGCGCGCGGCGCGGTCGGCCTCGTTGCGCTGGCGCGAGCGCACGTGCTGGCGCACCGCGTTCTGCAAGGCTTCGAGCAGCACCTCGTCGTTCACCGGTTTTTCCAGGAACTCGGCCGCACCGGCCTTGAACGCGCGCCGGCACATGTCCACCGTGCCATGGCCGGTGAGCATGATCACCGGCTGGTCCACGCCCTGCGACACCAGGGTGTCGAGCACGCTCAGGCCGCTGATGCCGGGCATGCGCACGTCGAGCACGATGGCGCCGATGCCCTCGCGGTCGAAATCGCTCAGGAAGGCCTGTGGGTCGCTCCAGGGCTGCACGCGCAGGCCCACGGTGCCGATCAGCAGGCCCAGGCTGTCGCGCACCGCCTGGTCGTCATCGATCAGGTGCACCGTGGGCGAGAGGGTGTCGGGCGAACCGTTCATGGGAGGCTCTCCGCGAGCGGCAGTTGCAGCCGGAACACCGCGCCCCGCTCGGGCGCGTTGGCCGCGTCCAGCGTGCCGCCCATGCCGTTGGCCAGGGTTTCGCACAGGCTCAGGCCCAGGCCGAGTCCGTCCTTGCGCGTGGAGTAAAACGGCTCGAACAGGCGCGGCAGCACCTCGGGAGGGATGCCCGGGCCGTTGTCGGCCACGGTGATCTCGCCCAGGCGGTCCTTGGCCGACACCGTGAGCGTGAGCCGCCGTTGCGCGGCGGGCACCTGCTCCAGCGCCTGCAGCGCGTTGAGGATCAGGTTGTGCACGATCTGGTCCAGCGCCACCGGGTCGGCCAGCACCGTCACCGCCTGCGCGGCGTCGAGCACCGGCACCACGTCGCGCCGCTGGCACTCGGGCTCCAGCAGGTAGAGGGCTCGGCGCACGGCCTCCACCGCCGCCACGGGCTGGTGCTGGCCACTGCGGTCGGGCCGCTCCACGGTCTGGCGCAGGCGGCCCACCACCTCGGCGGCGCGGCGCGCCTGCGCCGCGGCCTGCAGCATGGCGCTGCGCGCGGTGGCGAGTTCGGGCGGGTCTTCGTTGAGCAGGCGCTGCGCGGCCTGGGTGTTGGCGAGCACGGCGGTCAGCGGCTGGTTCAGTTCGTGCGCCATGCCGGCGGCGAGTTCACCCAGCGTGTTCAGTCGCGCCACCTGGCCCAGGCGCAGCAGTTCCTCAGCGCGGCGGCGCGCGCTGCGCTGGCGTTGCAGGTGGTGCAGCGCCGCCAGCAGCGCCGTCACGCCCAGCACCCAGGCCAGCATCAGCCCCCAGGGCAACTGGCCCCAGCCCACCGAAAGGGTGGCGACCACGTCGAAGGGTTGGCTCTCGGCCGCCAGCAGCTTGTGAAACGCGAAGTGCCAACCGCGCGTGGGCCGCTCGTCCAGGGCGGCGCCAGGTTGCACCACGTAGCGCTGGCCTTCGTGCTCCAGCGTCACGCGCACCGGGCTGGTGTCGGCCTGCATGGGCCATTCGGACCAGGGCACCATGGCCCGCACGTCGATCGTCAGCGCGTAGCTGGTGGGCGTGGCGGCCAGCACCACCTGGTAGCGCCCGGCGGGCAGGTCCAGCCCGCCCAGGGCGGCGCGGCGCGCCTGGCGCGAGCGCGTCTCGGCCTGCGTGAGCTGCGGGTCGTTCCAGCGCTGGTCGGGGTCGCGCCGCTGCACGCTGAGGATCTGCGGGTAGAGCACCGGCAGGCGCTGCTCGGGCGACGAGGCGCCGCTGCTGCTGTCGGGCACCGGTTGCAGCAGCGCCAGCGTGGCCAGCATCGCGTCGTGCTGCACCACCTGCTGGCTCAGCAGCCGGTGGACGATGCGCGCGTCGGTCTCGAACAGCGCGCGCTGTTCATCGAGCGACAGGCGCGCCAGCAACACCGCGCCCGCCAGGGACAGCAGGATTCCGCCGCTCACCCACCACTTCAAGCGTTGCCATGACTGCCACATGCGGCGGATTCTGGCATGCCCGCAGCCGGCACAATGGCGGCATGCGCTTTGTCCCCGCCCGTTTCCTCACCCCGAAGCGCCTCCTGATGGCGTCGATCGGGGTGGCGGTGGTCACCATCGCGCTCAAGACCCTGGCCTGGGTGGTCACCGATTCGGTGGGCCTGCTGTCCGACGCGATGGAGTCGCTGGTGAACCTGGCCAGCGCGGTGGTCGGCCTGGTGATGGTGACCATCGCCGCGCGGCCGGCCGACGAGGAGCACCCTTACGGCCACCACAAGGCCGAGTACTTCTCCTCGGGCTTCGAAGGCATCCTCATCATCGCGGCCGGTCTCGGCATCCTCTGGGCTGCCGGCAGCCGCCTGCTGGACCCGCAGCCGATCGAACAGGTGGGCTGGGGCCTGGCGCTGTCGGTGGCGAGTTCGGTGCTCAACGGCGGCCTGGCCTGGACCATGCTGCAAGCCTCGAAGACACACCGCTCGATCGCGCTCGAGGCCGATGCCAAGCACCTGTTCTCCGACGTCTGGACCTCGGCCGGGGTGCTGGTCGGTGTCGTGCTGGTCACGCTCACCGGCTGGCTCTGGCTGGACCCGCTGGTGGCCATGGCCGTGGCGCTCAACATCATGAAGGAAGGCGCGCGCCTGGCCTGGCGCTCGTCGCAGGGGCTGATGGACGAGGCGGTGGAGCCCGAGGTGATGGCGACCATCCAGCAGACGCTGGACGGGTTTGCCCTGTCGCACGGCGACACCCACATCATCCGCTTCGACCACGTGAGCACGCGCCGCGCCGGCCAGCGCCGCTTCGTGGACCTGCACATGCACATGCCCGCGGCCTGGACGCTCGGGCGCGCGGCCGCCGTGCGGGCCAGCGTGGAGCAGGCCTTGATGAGCGCGGTGCCGGGGCTGCGCGCCACCATCCAGCTGCTGCCCAGCGACGTGGAAGCCCACTTCTTCGACGAGGACGATTTGAAATGATCTCGCTGTTGCAGCGCGTGAGCGAAGCGCGCGTGGACATCGATGGCCAGACCGTGGGCGCCATCGGCCCGGGCCTGCTGTTGTTGCTGTGCGCGGAACCCGAGGACACCGAGGCCGTGGGCGAGAAGCTGCTGGCCAAGGTGCTGAAGCTGCGCATCTTCGGCGACGACGCCGGCAAGATGAACCGCAGCGTGCAGGACATCGGCGGCGGCCTGCTGGTGGTGAGCCAGTTCACCCTGGCGGCCGACACGAAGAGCGGCAACCGCCCGGGCTTCACCGGCGCGGCGCCGCCCGCCTTGGGCGAGGCGCTCTACGAGGCCTTCGTGAAGGCGGCGCGCGCGCAGCACCCGCTGGTGCAGACCGGCCGCTTCGGGGCCGACATGAAGGTGCACCTGGTCAACGACGGACCGGTGACCATCCCGCTGCGGATGACGGCCTAGGTGTGAAACCTCAATAGGTCGTTCATCCGGACCTGATTGGGGACGCTGTGGTTGCCAGGCCCAGCCACTCAAGTCAGGACTGGCGCACCGGCTTCAAGTGGCTGGCCCGTTTCGGGGCCGAAAGCGCCGCAGGGCTGTGTGATCGCAGCTCGCGACCGCATCACAGGTCAGCGCCAGCAACGCAACCGGGGCATTGGCTGGGACGCTGTGCCTCTGACCATCGACGACCCCTCCCGGGTTTCCTTTGCCCGGGTGCTCAATGACGAGAAGGCCATTGGCCGCGCGCTGTTCCTGCGCCAGGCCGTCGACTGCCGCGCCAATTGAATTCAGCTGAATTCAATTGATATGATGCGGTCTTTCCCCAAAGGAGACCCCTTGAGACTCGCCAATTTTTCCCTGCATGGCCAAGCCGCTCACCCGCGCCTGGGCGTCCTCGCCGGTGACCGCATGCTCGACCTGGCCGCATTGGCCACACGCAGCAACGCCCCCCTGCCGGACACGATGAAGACGCTGCTTGCGCTGGGCGACGCCGGCCTGGCGCGGGTGCGCGAGCTGATCGCCGGCCCGGGTGCCGCCGACAGCTCGCACGCGCTGGATGCGATCGATTTCCTGCCGCCCATCACCGACGCGCACAAGTTCCTGTGCGTGGGCAAGAACTACCGCACCCACCTCGAGGAGCTGCAGCGCACCGACCTGATCAAGGAACTGCCCAACGAGCCGACGGGCTTCATCAAGCTCAACGACTGCCTGACCGGCCACGACAACGACGTGGTGCGCCCGCCCAGCGTCACCCACCTCGACTACGAGCCCGAACTGGTGTTCGTGATCGGCAAGGCCGCCTACAACGTGAAGGCTGAGGACGCGTTCTCGCACGTGGCCGGCATCACCATCCTCAACGACCTGACCTGCCGCGACACGCAAAAGCGCGAGGTCGCCTCGGGCTCGCGCTTCTGGACCGCCAAGAACGCGCCCGGCTTCGGCCCGCTGGGCCCCTGCATCATCACGATGGACGAGGTGCCCGACCCCTACGACATCTGGGTGACCTGCAGCGTCAACGGTGAGCAGCGCATGCGCGTGAACACCAGCGACCAGATCTGGAAGCTGCCGCGAATCATCGAGCACTTCTCGCGCCTCGTGCCCCTCATGCCCGGCGACATGTTCTCCACCGGCGCGCCCGGCGGCGTGGCGGTGGGCAAGCCCAACGCAGAGGAGCTGTTCCTCAAGCACGGCGACGTCGTCGAGTGCGCCTTCGAGAACCCGCCCATGGTCCTGCGCAACCGCATCGTCGCGCCCGCGCAGGCCTGAGACCCCATCCGCCCCCAACCCAGGAGACAGACAACATGAACAGCGCTCTTCACCGCACCCTCGCCGCCGCCGTGGCGGCCGCCCTGTGCGCCACCGCCGGCCTCGCGCTGGCCCAGGCGCCGCAGCCCTACCCCACCAAGGCCGTGACCATGATCGTGCCCTTCCCGCCCGCCGGCGGCGCCGACTCGCTCGCGCGCATCCTGGCCGTGCACCTGGGCAACAGCTGGAAGCAGACCGTGCTGGTGGAAAACCGCCCGGGCGCGGCCGGCCACATCGGCGCGTCCTATGTGGCGCGCTCGGCACCCGACGGTTACACGCTCATGATGAGCTCCACCGCCTCGCTCACCAAGGAAAACGCCAGCCAGTTCGCCCCGGTGGCGCTGGTGTCGGCCTCGCCCTATGTGGTGACGGTGAACCCGAGACTGGGCGTGAAGAACATCCGCGAGCTGGTGGCCAAGGCCAAGGCCGAACCCGGCAAGCTGACCTTCGGCTCCTCCGGTGAAGGCTCGGCCTCGCACCTGACGGTCGAGCTCTTCAAGCAGGTGGCCGACGTCGAGATGATGCACGTGCCGTACAAGGGCACCGGCCAGGCCGTGAACGACCTGCTGGCCGGCACCATTGACGTGATGTTCGCCCCTGGTCAGACCGTGATGCCGCACGTGAAGTCGGGCAAGCTGGTCGCGCTGGCCGTGACCAGCGCCAAGCGCGCCAAGGCCACGCCAGAACTGCCGACGATCGCGGATTCGGGCGTGCCGGGTTACGCGGCCGTGGGCTGGTTCGGCCTGCTCGCGCCCGCCGCGACGCCCAAGGCGGTGATCGCCAAGCTGGGCGCGGACGTGAGTCGCACGCTGGACGACCCGGCGGTGGAGCGCACCATGCTGGAAGCCGGTGCCGAGCCAGCCGAAGGCACGCCCGAGCAGTTCGGCCGCTTCATCCAGGAAGAGCTCACCAAGTGGGGCGAGCTGGAACAGGCGATGGCGCGCAAGGCGGGCGCCAAGCCGCGCTGAACCAGCAGGCCCTGCCGGAACATACGCGCGGCTTCGGCCGCGCTTTTTTTTGGCCGGCATGTCCCGGCCTCTCCCGGTCGTTCAGTCGCGTTCGCGCGAGAGCATGGCGTTGATGCGCGCGCGCTGGCCGCCCGCCAGGTGCACGCGCATGGCCTCGCGCGCGCCCTCGGCGTCGCGCCGCGCGATGGCGTCCACCAGACGCTGATGTTCGGCCGAGGCGCTTTCGGCGCGGGCCGGCTCGCTGGCCGTGGCCGGCCCCAGCAGGATCATCGGCGTCTGCAGCGCCCGCAGGGTGGTGAGCAGGTAACGGTTGTGCGCGCTGCGGTAGATCGCGTCGTGAAAGCGCCGGTTCAGCCGCTCGCGGCGCATGGGGTCGCCCAGCACCTCGCGTTCGAGCACCAGCATCTCGCGCAGCACATCGACCTCGGCTTCCGATGCATTCTGCGCGGCCAGCGCGGCCGCAGAGGTTTCCAGCACCAAGCGGATCGCATACAGCTCGATCACCATCTGCTGATCCAGCTGCGCGACCACGCGCCCGCGATAGGGCTCATGCACGATGAGGCCGTCGGTCTCCAGCCAGGCGATGGCTTCGCGCACCGGTGTGCGGCTGATCTGCAGGGTGTCGGCCAGGCCGTTGACGCTGATGCGGTCGCCGGGTTTGAGCACACCGGTCTCGATGGCTTCGTGCAGCTTGCCGTAGGCCACCTGGCCCATGGACTTGCCGTTGCTGTCGGTGTGAGTGGGCATGTTGGATGGGGAGCAATGCGCCTGCGTGGAAGGCCACCAGGCGTGGCTGATTCTATCGAGTATGTTGCGCGCCGACGGCCCCGTCGTGCCGTGGAAACCGGCCCAGCGGCATAGGGCGCCGGCCACAAGCCGCTCTCAACCACCAGCCTCCCATGGGCCGCATCCCGGCCATGAACAAGCTCCTGAGACTCGACCCCTAGGCGTAGGGGTTCGGCTGGCCCAGGCCCGCGAGGATCTCGGTCTCGCGCGCCTCCATCTCTTCGGCGTCCTGCTCGCCGGTCTCGTGGTCCCAGCCCTGCGCGTGCAGGGTGCCGTGCACCAGCAGGTGCGCGTAGTGCTGGGCCAGGGGTTTCTTCAGTTCGGCCGCCTCGCGCGCGACCACGGGGGCGCAGAGCACGAGGTCGGCCATCACCACCGGTTCGGTGGCGTAGTCAAAGGTGAGCACGTTGGTGGCGTAGTCGCGGCCGCGGTAGTCGCGGTTGAGCGCCTGGCCTTCTTCGGCATCGACGATGCGCACGGTGATCTCGGCATCGGCGTCCAGCGCGTGGCGGATGCAGCGGACCACCCAGTGGCGGGGCAGGGCGGCGCGGTGCACGGCGGCGTCGGCGAGCTCGCCGAACTGCAGGGAGAGGGTGAGGGCAGGCAGGGCCATCAGCGTTTGGCCGGTTGGGCGAAGCAGTTGGACATCAGGGTCTGGTCTTGCGTGTTGGGGTCGGCGGCGATGGCGCTCAACTCCCCCTTCATGCCTTGCGTGTACCAGCTCAGCCGGGACTGCGGGTCCAGGGCGAAAAAGCGAACGCCCGTGGTGGCACGGCGGCCCTGCAGCATCAGCGTGCGGCCACCGTGGTGCAACGCCGCGAACGAGGTGCCGTTGCTCAGGTTCAGGTAGGCCAGTTCGATCTCGCTTCCGCCATCGCATTTGTACTGCACGGCCTGGCTGCTGAAGACCAACTGGGGTTGTGGTGTTGCCGAGCCCTGGGGGGATGCATCGAGGGCCAGCACGGCGACAAGGCTGGCGAGCAGGGTGCGTGTGAGCATACGGTGGATGGCGTCAGTGGGCGGCGCGGCGCGCGCGCTTCGCGGGTGGGGCGTCTTCGGTGTCGGGGTTGCGCGCGTCGTAGGCGTCCACGATGCGCGCCACCAGCGGGTGGCGCACCACGTCGGCGCTGGACAGGCGGGTGAACGCGATGCCCTGCACGCGCTTGAGCACGCGCTCGGCGTCGATCAGGCCGCTGAGCTGGGTGCGGGGCAGGTCGATCTGGCTCACGTCGCCCGTGATCACGGCCTTGCTGCCGAAGCCGATGCGCGTGAGGAACATCTTCATCTGCTCCACGGTGGTGTTCTGCGCCTCGTCCAGGATCACGAAGGCGTGGTTGAGCGTGCGCCCGCGCATGAAGGCCAGGGGTGCGATCTCGATCTGCTGGCGCTCGAAGGCCTTCTGCACCTTGTCGGCGCCCATCAGGTCGTAGAGCGCGTCGTACAGCGGGCGCAGGTAGGGGTCCACCTTCTGGCCCAGGTCGCCGGGCAGGAAGCCGAGCTTCTCACCCGCCTCCACCGCCGGGCGCGTGAGTACGATGCGCTGCACCGCGCTGCGCTCCAGCGCATCGACCGCGCAGGCCACGGCCAGGTAGGTCTTGCCAGTGCCGGCCGGGCCGATGCCGAAGGTGATGTCGTGCGTGGCCATGTTTTCCAGGTAGCGCGCCTGGTTGGGCGTGCGCCCGCGCACCTCGCCGCGCCGGGTCTGCATCGCCAGGGCGCCGTCGCCGGGCTCGGCCAGGGCGGTGTCGCCGCTGAGCATGAGCTGCACCTGTTCGGCGGGGATCGGCTTCTTCGCCATCTCGTACAGCGCCTGCAGCGTTTCCAGCGCCTGGGTGGCCTTGGCTTTGGGCCCCTCGATGCGGAACTGCTCGAATCGGTGCGCCACCTTGACCTGCAAAGCGGCCTCGATGCTGCGGATGTGGCTGTCCATGGGGCCGCACAGGTGCGCCATGCGGGTGTTGTCCGGTGGGGAGAAGGTGTGCCTGAGAATCAAACCGATAATCCAGTGAGTTGATGGCCCCCAACCCTGGCGGTGCCAGGCCCCCCGAGGGGGTGCAGTCGTTCTTGGGGGCGGCCCTGCGAACGACTGGAAAGGAATTTTCCCGATGATAGGCAAGTTGACCGGTACGCTGCTGGAAAAAAATCCGCCCCAGATCCTGCTGGACTGCCATGGCGTGGGTTATGAGGTGGATGTGCCCATGAGCACCTTCTACAACCTGCCCGCCACCGGCGAGAAAGTGGCCCTGCTCACGCACTTCGTGGTGCGCGAGGACGCCCAGATCCTCTACGGCTTCGGCACCTCCTCGGAACGCGAGGCGTTCCGCCAGCTCATCAAGATCAGCGGCGTGGGCCCGCGCACCGCGTTGTCGGTGCTCTCGGGCATGAGCGTGACCGACCTGGCGCAGGCGGTGAGCGCGCAGGAAAGCGGGCGCATCGTCAAGGTGCCCGGCATCGGCAAGAAGACCGCCGAGCGCCTGCTGCTCGAACTCAAGGGCAAGCTCGGCGCCGACCTGAACCTGCCCGGTGCCGGCCCGGCCCAGAGCGACGTGCAGAGCGACATCCAGCAGGCGCTGATGGCCCTGGGCTACAGCGACAAGGACGCCACCGCCGCGCTCAAGGCCCTGCCCAAGGACGTGGGCGTGAGCGAAGGCATCAAGCTCGCGCTCAAAGCACTGGCCAAATAAACCATGAGCATCCAGACCGACGATTTCACCCCCGCGCCGCGCGTGGTGTCCGCCGCGCCCGCCTCGCCCAAGGAAGAGGCGATCGAGCGCGCCTTGCGCCCCAAGCTGCTCGACGAGTACGTGGGCCAGACCAAGGTGCGCGAGCAGCTCGAAATTTTCATCGGTGCGGCCAAGAAGCGCAGCGAGGCGCTGGACCACGTGCTGCTGTTCGGCCCGCCGGGGCTGGGCAAGACCACGCTCTCGCACATCATCGCGCAGGAACTCGGCGTGAACCTGCGCCAGACCAGCGGCCCGGTGCTGGAAAAACCCAAGGACCTGGCCGCGCTGCTGACCAACCTCGAGGCCAACGACGTGCTGTTCATCGACGAGATCCACCGGCTCAGCCCGGTCGTCGAGGAAATCCTGTACCCGGCGCTGGAGGACTACCAGATCGACATCATGATCGGCGAAGGCCCGGCCGCGCGCAGCATCAAGCTGGACCTGCAGCCCTTCACCCTGGTGGGCGCGACCACGCGCGCGGGCATGCTCACCAACCCGCTGCGCGACCGCTTCGGCATCGTCGCGCGGCTGGAGTTCTACACCGCCGAGGAACTCGCGCGCATCGTCAAGCGCAGCGCCGGTCTGCTGAACGCACCCATGGACCCCGAAGGCGGATTCGAGATCGCGCGCCGCTCGCGCGGCACGCCGCGCATCGCCAACCGCCTGCTGCGCCGCGTGCGCGACTTCGCCGAGGTCAAGGGCCGCGGCACCATCACGCAGGACATCGCCAACCGCGCGCTGGCCATGCTGGACGTGGACCCGCAGGGCTTCGACCTCATGGACCGCAAGCTGCTCGAAGCCGTGATCCACCGCTTCGACGGTGGGCCGGTGGGGCTGGACAACATCGCGGCCAGCATCGGCGAGGAGCGCGACACCATCGAGGACGTGATCGAGCCCTACCTGATCCAGCAAGGCTTCCTGCAGCGCACGCCGCGCGGGCGCATCGCCACGCTGGCGGCGTACCGGCACCTGGGGGTGGCGCCGCCAAGCAACGCGGGTGAACTCTTCGCCGACTGAAGGCATGCCCGACCACAGCCAGGAGTTTCGAGCGACCTGGCGCGGCAGCGCTGTCTGGGTGGCGGCGCTCGTGGCCCTCATGGCCGCGGGTTTCGCGGCGGGTGCCCTGGCCACGCCGCGCGGCGCCTGGCTGCTGGGCGCGCTGGCGCTCTTCTTCGGAGCGATGGCCTGGCTGCTGCTGCAGCCCCTCTTGAGCGCGCACCCCATCCTGCGCGTCGGCCCCGAGGGCATCGGCGGCTACCTGCTCAAGGGGCAGACCATTCCCTGGAGCGACATCGCCGATGTGGAGCACCTCTCGGTGCAAGGCCAGCACCAGATCCAGATCCAGCTGCGCGAGGGCGCGGTTTCGCAGGCCGCCACCGCAGGCCTGTTCCGCAAGGGGCTCAAGCGCGTGATCGCGTTGGCCCCGCTGCGCCGCGCCGAGCGCCAGCCCGCCGTGCAGGCGGCGCTGCAGGGTTTTCAGCGTTACGCCACCGGCCAGGCCCGCGCGGCCCTGAGCGAGCGGCTGGACGCCTGGCAGGCGCACGAGGCGTTCGAGGAGCGCCTGCGCACCCTCACCCCCACGCCCTGGGCGCTGTACGCGGTGATCGCCGTCAACGTGGCGGTGTGGGTGCTCAACCTGTTCGACGGCATGAGCCCCACCAAGCCCACTTCGGCCGAGCTGTTCGCCTGGGGCGCCAACTCGGCCACGGCCGTGGTGCGCGATGGCGAGTACTGGCGCCTGCTCAGCGCCACCGCGCTGCACGGCGGCGCGCTGCACCTGGGCCTGAACATGTTCGCGCTGTGGGACGCTGGGCGGCGGGTGTGCCGCTGGTTCGGCAACGGCCAGTTCCTGCTGATCTACCTGGCGGCGGGGCTCGCTGGCAGCGCGCTGAGCCTGCATTTTTCGTCACAGCAGGCGGTGTCGGTCGGGGCTTCCGGCGCGGTGTTCGGCGTGCTGGGGGCGTTGATGGTCGGCGTCTACCAGCACCGTGCGAGCGTGCCCAAGGCCATGGCGACGCAGCTGCTGACCAGCCAGGGCCTGTTCGTGGCGATCATGCTGGGGCAGGGTTTTGCCCGACCGGGCATCGACAACGCGGCCCACGTGGGTGGCCTGGTGATGGGGGCCCTGCTGGCCTGGCTGCTGGTGGAGCTGGTCGACGAGCGCGCCTCGCGTGGTCTGCGCCAGCGCCGCCAGGTGATGGCCGTGGCCGCCACGGTGCTGGTGGTGGGCGCGCTGGTGGGGCTGGCCCGGCCCGGCGTGGACCACCGGCAGTTGTTTGGCTCGCAGTCGCTGCTGACGGACCTGCTGCCCCGTCTGAGGGCCGCCGAGACCGCGCTGCAGCAGGACGCCAGGGACCACAAGGACGGGCGCCTGAGCCGGGCGCAATTCGTCGACGCGATGGCGCAGCGCCACATCCCGGCCTACCGGGCGATGGGCGAAGAACTCGCTGGAGGTCATGACGCTGGAGGTGGGCAAACACCGGGGCTCCGTCGATGCGGCGCAGGCCGACGCCAGGCTCGAGCAGCTGTCGGACCGGATGGTCAGTGTGGGTGCCCGTCTGCGAGCGAAGCGCGCGCCGCCGGCCAGGCCGTGAGCGAGGCCGGTTCGGCACCGGCGCGCCGGCCGCGCAGCATGCCCGCCACGATCAGCGCCTGCGCCGCGTAGTAGGTGCTCAGCACCCACACCTGCGACATCGGCAGCGGCGACACGAAGCGATTGGTCGCCAGCAGCGAGTCGCTCAGCATGAAGAAGCCCGAACCCAGCGCCACGGCCAGGGCCGCGCGGTCGCGCTGCACGCTGGCGCGGCCGATGGCCTGCGCGGCCATCAGCGCGATCACCAGCACGTAGGCCGCCACCGGGGCGCGCAGGCCGGCCGGCAGGCCGCCCTGCCACAGGAAGCCGTACATCGCCACACCCAGGCCCAGCGTGGCCACCAGCGCGCGGCGGCTCGGGAACCAGGGCAGGCCCTGGTGGAACAGCGCGATGTAGGCCAGGTGGGCCAGCAGGAAGGCCACCAGCCCCGGGATGAAGTAGCCGGGGAACATCAGGAAGGCGTCTCCCGCCAGTGAAAAGGCCAGCGCGGCGAGCAGCAGGGCGTCCGCGCGCCGCACGCCGCCCGCGGCGCGCGCATGCGCCCACACCACGGCCATCGCGATCAGCATGGCCAGCGGCTTGAAGACCCGGTGCAGCTCCACCCAGCCCAGCGCGGCGGTGGCCATGGCCAGGGCGCCGCATTCGATCAGCAGCGCCTCGCCCATGCCGATGCGCCCCTGCATCACCGCGCCGATGGCCCACAGCGCCACCAGCAGCACGCTGAACACCACGGCGCTGCGCGAGAGCGGCCAGGCATCGGCGAACCACAGGAAGCCCCCCACGCCCACGAGCAGAGCCACGAACTGCGCGCCCGCGAACCAGCGCACCGCGGGGCTCATGGGCGGCGCATAGCGCTGCACGCTGGCGAGGTCGAACGTGGGTGACGGAAAGCGCTCTGCCACGTCGGCCGGCCGCCAGCCCGGTGGCTTGAACCACACGCGCAGCTTGTCGGCCCAGCGCCGGGTGTGCCAGCTGTCGCGCAGCAGGCCCCAGTACACCTCGCTGTTGGCCCACAGCGGGTCCCAGCTCTGCAGGGGCTTGCGCGTGCCGTAGATGCACTTCTCGTCCTCTTCCTTGAAGCTGCCGAACAGGCGGTCCCACACGATCAGGATGCCGCCGTAGTTGCGGTCGAGGTAGCGGTCGTTCACCGCGTGGTGCACGCGGTGGTTGGAGGGGCTGCAGAACCAGCGGTCGAACCAGCCCAGCTTGCCGACCTGCTCGGTGTGCACCCAGAACTGGTAGAGCAGGTCGATCAGCGCGACCACGCCGAACACCAGCGGCGGCACGCCGGCCACGGCCATGGGCAGGTAGAAGATCCAGCCCAGCAGCGCGCCCGAACTGGTCTGGCGCAGCGCGGTGGAGAGGTTGTAGTCCTGGCTCTGGTGGTGCACCACGTGCGCGGCCCAGAAGACGGCGCTCTCGTGCCCGGCTCGGTGCAGCCAGTAGTAGCAGAAGTCGTAGAACACCAGCGCGGTCAGCCAGCCCATCCCGCTGGTCCAGAACGGGTGGTCGGGCCAGATCGCCACCGCCGAGTACACGGCGGTGTACAGGCCCACGCGCAGCAGCCGGGTGAACACCGCGCTGATCTGGCTGAGCATGCCCAGGCCGATGCTGCTGATGGCGTCGTCGAGCCGGTAGGTGTTGTGCCGGCGCTGGCGGCCGATGGCGTACTCGATCGCGATCAGCGCGAAGAACACCGGCGTGGCCAGCACGATGATCTGGCTCGGGCTCATGGGAGGCGTGCGAAGCGGAAACGGGGCATGCGCGCATTGTGGGCAGAAGCCGGTGTTTGCACCCTTGGCATCAACCCGCATGCCCGTGCCAGAATCGCGGGCATGTCCGCCCACCCGCCCGCTGCCGCGACCGCCCCGGAGAGTGCCACCACCGCGCTGTACCGCGCCGCGCTGGGGCCGGTGAACACGGCGCACTACCTCGCGGTGTTCGAGCGTTTCGACGACGCCGGCCGCGCCAGCCCGGTCTGGAACCCGGCGGCCGGCCTGCTCACCCTGAACTGGCTGGTGTTCCGCCAGCTCTGGGGCTCGGCGCTGGTCTACCTGGCCTGTGCCCAGGGGCTGGCGCTGCTGGTGCTGGTGGCGGCCCGGCGCTTCCTGCAGTGGCCGCCGTCGGTGGAATGGGGCGTGCTGCTCACGCTGCTGTTGCTGAGCATCGCGATCCCCGGCGCCTACGGCAACGCCCTGCTGCACGCCGACACCCGCCGCCGCATGACGCGCGCCGTGCGCGAAGCCCGCACCGTGCGCGAGGCCTGCGCGGCGCTGGAAAAGCAGGCGAGTTCGAAGCGGCGCCTGGGGGCGCTGGTGGTGGTCAACCTGCTGCTGGCCGGTGCGCTGGGGGCGGGCTGGCTGGGCGGCGGGCTCCAGCAAGGCCTGCCGGCGCCGGCCGCCCAACTCGTCGAAGCACCGGCGCCGGCCGTTCCTGCCGCACCCGCCACGCCCGCCGCCGAGCCCGAGCCGGTCGAACAAGCCGTGGCCGCCGCACCGCCAGCCGCGCCGGAACCGGTGCCCGAACCCGCGCCGGTGATCGTGACGCCACCGACGCTGCCGGCCTTGCCATCCCCCGTCGAGGACAGCCCGCCGGCCGAGCCACCCGTGGTGGCCAAGGCCGCGCCGCCCGAGCCCGCCAAGGTGGTGGTCGCCAAGGTCGCGGCCCCCAAGGCACCGGTGGCGGCGGTGGTGGCGCCGCAGGCCCATGGCATCAACGTCGGCCTGTTCGCCGACCCGGCCAACGCCGACAAGGCCCACGCGCGCCTGGTGGAAGCCGGTTTTCCGGCGATCCTGCAGAAGGTCGAATCGCCCAAGGGCGAGTTCACCCGGGTTCGCGTCGGGCCGTTTGCCAGCCGTTCCACGGCCGATGAAGCGGCCGCGCGCATCCGCGCCCTGGGGCTGGACGCGGTGGTGTTCGCGCCCTGAGCCGGCGAGGCCCGGTCGGTCAGCCCAGCGCGCCGCGCGTGTCCACGGCGATCAGGCGCTCCACCTTGCCCTCGGACAGGCCGCCGCGCACGCCGAACAGGAGGTCGTGCAGGTTGACCGTGGGGTCGCAGTGGCCGGGCACGAGCCAGACCGTGTCGCCCAGGTCGGGCAGGGCCTGGCCGGCGTGGGCCGCGCGCAGGATGCCGTGCTCGTCCCCGCCATTGGCGAACACCAGGCCCGGTGGGCTCCACACGGCCGGCAGGCCGCTGTCGATGGCGTGGCTCTTGTGGCCGGCGTCGCACACCGCGTGCTGGGCGCCCCGGCTCATCACCTGCGCCTTGAGGAACAGCGCATGCTCGAACACCGGGGCCAGCGGCGCGCTTTCGTTGCGGGCGTAGTCGGCGTCCATGAACAGGTAGGAGCCCACCTGCAGCTCGCCCCAGACGTGGCTGGCCGTCTCCAGGGAGAAGGTGCCCGTGCCCGCGCCGGTGATCAGCGGCACCGTGAAACCCGCGGCCTGCAGCCGCTCGCGCGTGAGCGCGGCGGCCCAGGCCGCCTCGCCGATGGCCTTGGCCCGCTCGGCCGGGTCGCGCCGGTGCTGGGCGCCGCCGTGGTAGGCCTGCAGGCCGGCGAAGCGCAGCACCGGGTGCTGGGCGATCAGGCGGGCCAGGTCCACGGCCGGTTCGCCGGGCGGCACGCCGCAGCGGCCCTGGCCGACGTCGATTTCCACGAACACGTCGATGCGGTTCTCACCGCCCACGCTGGCGGCCTCCAGCGCCTGCGCCAGGCGCAGCACGCCGGCCGCGCTGTCCACCGCGATGGCGAACCGCGTGTCGGGCAGGGTGCGCACCGCCTGGGCCAGCCGCTGCAGCTTGTGCAGGGCGATCACTTCGTTGCTGATGTAGATGTCGGTCACGCCGCCGCGGGCCAGCGCCAGGGCCTCGTCGGTCTTCTGCACGCAGACCCCCACCGCGCCGTGGGCCATCTGCAGCCGGGCGAGTTCGGCGCTCTTGTGCATCTTGGCGTGCGGCCGCAGCCGCAGGCCGTGGGCCCGCGCGTAGGCCGCCATGTGCGCGAGGTTGCGCTCCATGGCGTCGAGGTCGATCACCAGGGCGGGGGTGTCGAGCTGCGCCACATCCTGGCCGATCAGGGCCTGGGCGTTCTGCCAGCGCGGGCTGCGCGCAGGGTCAAGTGGCACGTTCATCGAGGGGGGCCCCGGATTGCAGGTGGTTGGTGTCGGCCCAACCCACCAGGCTCAGGCCCTCGGGTGACCACAGCAGGCGGTTGATGGCGGTGTTGGGCAACTCCCAGCTGCGCGGCGCGGTGAGTTCCAGTCGCGTGGCGGCGCGGTAGAGGATGTCGAGCACGCCGCCGTGCGCGACCATCAGCACCTGTTCCCCGGGGTGGCGCGAGGCCAGTTCGAGCACGGTGGGGATCACGCGGCGCTGCAGCTGTTCCAGCGATTCGCCGCCGGCGGGGGCGAAATCGGGCATGCGCTTGCGCCAGGCCAGGGCCTCGGTCGGCCAGCGCTGTTCGAGCTCGGCCCAGGTCTGGCCTTCGAAACGCCCGAAATGGCGCTCGCGCAGGCCCTGGTGGGGCGTCACGCTCAGGTTCTTGACGCGGGCGACCGCCTGCGCGGTCTCGAAGGCGCGACCGAGGTCGCTGGCGTAGACGGCGGCAATCGGTTCGTCGCGCAGCGCTTCGGCCAGCTGGGCGGCCTGCCAGCGGCCGCGCTCGTTGAGGGCGATGTCGGTGTGGCCCTGGATGCGCGTGTCGCGGTTCCAGGCGGTTTCACCATGGCGCACGGCCAGGATGCGGGTGACTTGCAAAGGGGGTCCTTGAACGCGGGCGAAAGACTGCAACTGTACCGGGGGCGCCACTGTCGCGCGTGCCGAAACGTCAGGAAAACCGGGGTTTGCGAGACAATTCGTTGCATGACGCCGCCGCCATCCCCGCTCGACGGGGATTTTTCCACGCTCTTCAATTTCCTGCCGATCGGGGCCTACCGAAGTTCACCCGAGGGGCGGATGCTGCGGGCGAACCAGGCGCTGGTGTCGCTCAACGGCTACGCGTCGGAGTGGGAGATGCTGGCGTCGGTGAACGACATCGCCCAGGAGTGGTACGTCGATCCCACGCGCCGGGCCGAATTCAAGCGCCAGCTCGAACGCGACGGCTTCGTGCGCGGCTTCATCTCGGAAATCCACCGCCACAAGACGCGCGAGCGCGTCTGGATCAGCGAGAACGCGCACGGCGTGCGCGATGCGGCGGGCGTGTTGCAGTACTACGAAGGCACGGTGGAGGACATCACCGACCGCATGCGCGACCAGAAAGCCCTGCGCGAGAGCGAGGAGCAACTGCGCCTGATCACCGCCCAGGTGCCTGGCGCCGTGTTCGCCGTGTACGTGCGCAACGACGGCGGGCGCGAGTACCGTTTCCTGAGTGCCGGCATCCGCGACATCTACGGCTTCGAGGCCGACGACCTGATGCGCAACCCCGCCTTGCTCGCGCGCTACTTCCACCCGGAAGACCAGGCCATGCTGGAGCGCGACCGCCAGGCCATCCTGGCCGGGCAGTCCAGCCTGGAAACCGAGTTCCGGGTCGTGCTGCCCGACGGCACCATCAAGTGGATCTGCAACCGTTCTTGCGCGGTGTCGGCCGACGACAACGGCTTCCTGCGCGTGGGGGTGCTGTTCGACATCTCCGACCGCAAGGCGGCCGAGGCCGCGCTGCACGCCAGCGAAGCGCTGTGGAAACTGGCGCTGGAGAGCACGGGCGATGGCCTGTGGGACTGGAACCTGGTGACCGACGAGGAATTTTTCTCCGAAGGCATGAAAGCGATGTTCGGCTACGACGAAGCCGACGACGTCAACCTGGCGGTGGCGCTGGACGCCTGCACCCATCCCGAGGACGTGGCCCAGATGCAGGCCGATCGGCTGGCGCATTTCGAAGGCCGCTCACCGGTCTACCGCAACGAGCGCCGCATCCGCTGCAAGGATGGCCAGTGGAAGTGGGTGTTGTCGCGCGGCATGGTGCTTTCGCGCGATGAAAGCGGAAAGCCTTTGCGCATGATCGGCACGCACACCGACATCACCGAGCACAAGCAGGCCGAGGCGCAGCACCGCGCGCTCGAAGCGCAGTTGCGCGAGTCGCAGAAGATGGAGGCCATCGGCACCCTGGCCGGCGGCGTGGCGCACGATTTCAACAACCTGCTCGCCGCCATCCTGGGCAACCTCGTGCTGGCGCGCGAAGACCTGGGTGAGCAGCACCCGGCGCAGGAGAGCCTGACCGAGATCAACCGCGCCGCCATCCGCGCGCGCCAGCTGGTGCAGCAGATCCTCACCTTCAGCCGGCGCCAGACGCAGGAAATGGTGCGCCAGCCGCTCACCCCGCTGGTGGAGGAGGCGCTGGGCCTGATGCGCTCGCTGCTGCCCGCCAGCCTCAAGCTCGTGGCGCGCCTGCCCGCCGCCGGGCTGCCGGTGCTGGCCGATGCGACCCAGATGCAGCAGGTGCTCATGAACCTGTGCACCAACGCCTGGCAGGCCATGGAAGGCCGCTCGGGCGACATCACCGTGGCGCTGCGCGATGTGCGGCTGGACGCCTCGCAAGGCCTGCAGCTGGGTGGCCTGGCCGGCGGCGCCTACGCCTGCCTGAGCGTGGCCGACAACGGCCCCGGCATGGACGAGGCCACGCAGCAGCGCATCTTCGAGCCCTTCTTCACCACCAAGGCGCCGGGCGCGGGCACCGGCCTGGGCCTGGCGGTGGTGCATGGCATCGTCAAGGCCCACCGCGGGGTGATCGCGCTGCACAGCCGCCCCGGCGAGGGCTCGCGCTTCGATGTCTACCTGCCCCTGGCCGCCGGGGCGGCCGACGAGGCGCCGGCGCCCGCGCCCGTCACCGTGGCCACGGCCGCCGTGCCGGTGGCGCCCGGCAAACACGTGATCTACATCGACGACTACGAAGCCCTGGTGTTTCTGGTCGGGCGCCTGCTGCGCAAGCAGGGCTACCGCACCAGCACCTTCGAATCGGGCGAGGCGGCGATCGCCTGGTTGCGCGAGCATCCCGACGACCGGGTGGACCTGGTCGTGACCGACCAGAACATGCCGGGCATCTCGGGGGTGGACGTGGCGCGCGAGGCGCGCCAGCTGCGCCCGGGCCTGCGCGTGGCCATCGTCTCGGGGCACGTCAACGACAAGCTGATCGCCGAGGCGACCGAGGCCGGTGTGAGCGACGTGATGGGCAAGCAGGACAGCATGGACGCCCTGGGCGAGGCGATCCGCGAACTGCTGGAGGGCGCGACCCGCTGAGCCTTGCTGGGCCGCCCGCCGGTCAGCGGGGCACTTCGATGTTGACCTGGCGCGGGCCTTCCGGCGGCGCCGGGAAGTCGCGCAGCGCGGCGTCCAGCATGGCCGACCACAGGCCGTTGGTGCTGTTCCAGCGGCCATCGTGCGCGGCGCGCGTCTCGTACACCACCTTGCCGCTGGCGGCGTGGCGGATCACCAGCGACACCTCGCGCTTGTAGTACGGCGACTCCATGCGCGGGTACATCGGCATCCAGATGATCTGGCCACGGCCGGTCACCACGTAGTCGCGCCCGGGCATGGCATAACCGAAGCCGGGGCCGAAACCGCCGCCCCAATAGCCGCCCCAGTAACCGTCGTACGGGCTTTCCCAGGGCGCGCGCGGCAGTCGCAGCGTGCTGGCGTCCACCTGCACCAGCCAGGGGGATGCCGTGCCTTCGGCCGCGCGGGTCCAGCCCACCTTCACCAGGGCCTGTTGGGCGAGGCGCTCCAGCTCGTCCTGGCCGGTGGCGATCTTGCCTTCGCGCTGCGAGGGCAGGCGCTCGAAACGGTAGATCTGCGGCGCCTGGGGAATCGTCACCGGCGTGCCGGGCTTGCCCGCCTGGTCGGCCCAGCGCGCGAAACTCTGCACCTCGTTGTCGACCAGGTACACGCTGGCGCAACCGCTGAGCACCAGCAGGGCGGTGGCGGCGCCCCACACCTTGAAGGGGCGCAAGAGCTGTTGAATGGTCATGAAACCTCCTGAATGGCCTTGGCGGGCGCCCGAGGAGAAAACTCAGTGCGCCGCGGCAATCGGTATGACTGCGGCGGGCGCCGAAGCGTTCCCCTGCGGTGCGGGCCAGTCCGTTTCAGGGGGCAAGGCGCGTGCCGCCCCGGGCAGCGGCTCGTCGTCGAAGGCCTTGTCGCCGTCCTCGCTGGCCTCGCCCGTGGCCCGGATGGTTTCAAAAGGAAACAGCGAGCGGTCCATCAGGTGGCTGGGCACGATGTTCTGCAAGGCGGTGAACATGTTCTCGATCCGGCCCGGGAAACGTTTCTCCCAGTCCTTGAGCATCAGGCCCACCTGTTTGCGCTGCAGGTTTTCCTGGCTGCCGCACAGCGTGCACGGGATGATGGGGAATTCGCGCAGTTCGGCCCAGCGGCTGAGGTCCTTCTCGGCCACATAGGCCATGGGGCGGATCACCACGTGCCGGCCGTCGTCGCTCACCAGCTTCGGGGGCATGCCCTTGAGCTTGGCGCCGAAGAACATGTTGAGCAGCAGGGTCTGCAGGATGTCGTCGCGGTGGTGGCCCAGCGCGATCTTGGTCGCGCCGAGCTCGCTGGCCACGCGGTAGAGGATGCCCCGGCGCAGGCGGCTGCACAGGCTGCACATCGTCTTGCCCTCGGGAATCACGCGCTTGACGATGGAGTACGTGTCCTGGTTCTCGATGTGGAACTTCACGCCCAGTTTCGTGAGGTAGGCGGGCAGGATGTCGGCCGGAAAACCGGGCTGTTTCTGGTCGAGGTTGACCACGATCAGTTCAAAACTGACGGGCGCGCGCGCCTGCAGCTTCTGCAGGATGTCGAGCATGCCGTAGCTGTCCTTGCCGCCCGAGAGGCAGACCATCACGCGGTCGCCTTCCTCGATCATGTTGTAGTCCACGATCGCGCGGCCGACCTCGCGGCACAGGCGTTTTTCGAGTTTGTGGTTTTCGAGTTCGGTGTTCATGTCGGGTTCCTCACCACTGCCCGCTTTCCATGCGGATGGCGACCTCGCAGTCGTCGAAGATTTCCAGCTTGGCGATCTTCACGCGCACGCCGATCACGCCGGGCAGCTGGATCAGCCGGCGCGTGAGCTTGCCGATCAGGCTCTCCAGCAGGTTCACGTGCTCTGCGGTGCATTCGTCGATGATGATCTGGCGCACCTTGCGGTAGTCCAGCACATGGCCGATGTCGTCGTCGTGCGGCAGCAGGGGCTGCGTGCCCTGGTTGAGCTCGGCATCGACCTGGATCGGCTGCGGGCTCGACTTCTCGTGGTCGAGGATGCCCAGGTTGGCGTTGAAGCGCAGCCCGGTGAGCGTGAGGATCTGGTTGCCGGCGGCGGTGGCGTTCATGGTGGGCGTGCGCTGGGTTACATCAGCGAAAAATCGCGCTCGAAGCGCATCAGGTGCTGGCCGCCATCGACCAGCAGGGTGGTGCCGGTGATGGATCGGTTGTCCAGCGCGAAGGCCACGGTCGCGGCCACGTCCTGCGGGGTGGACGAGCGGCCCAGCGGCGACTGCTGGTGCAGTTCGGCGAATTTCTCGTCGCTCAGCAGGTGGCTGGTGAGCGTGAGGCCGGGCGCCACGCCCACCACGCGCACGCGCGGCGCCAGGGCCAGCGCCAGCATGGTGTTGGCGGCTTCGAGCGCGGCCTTGGAGAGCGTGTAGCTGAAGAAGTCCGGGTTCATGTTCCAGAGCTTCTGGTCGAGCAGGTTGACCACCACGCCCTCGGCCTGCCGTGCCTCCAGGTGCGCATGCAGGGCCTGCGCCAGCAGCACGGGCGCGCCGGTGTTGGCGCGCAGGTGCTGCTCCAGCGCGGCGAAGCCGAAGCTGGGCGCGCTGTCGTGTTCGAAGATCGAGGCGTTGTTGACCACCGCGTCCAGCTGGCCGAAATGCGCCACCACGGTCGGCAGCAGGGCGCGCACGCTGGCCTCGTCGCCGAGATCGGCAAAAAAGGTGTGGGCGCTGCCGTCGCGCCCGCTGCGCAAGGCGCAGTCGGCGGCGGTGCGGTGCGCGTCGTCGGCCGAGTGGCGGTGGTGCACCGCCACGTTCCAGCCCGACTGCGCCAGCGCCAGCGCGATCTCGCGGCCCAGGCGCTTGCCCGCGCCGGTGACGAGCACGGTGCGCGTGGCAAGAGGCGGGGGGGTGGCGCTGGGCATGAAGGACAATCCGGGGGTGCGAACCCCCATGGCAACAGAACACGAGAGTTTAACGAGCCCCTTGCTGGCGCGGGTGCGCGAGGCCATCGCCCAGGGCGGCGGCTGGCTGCCGTTCGACCGCTTCATGGCCATCGCGCTCTACGAGCCCGGCCTGGGCTATTACGCCAACGCGCTGGCGAAATTCGGCCACCTGCCCCAGGGCGGCAGCGATTTCGTGACCGCGCCCGAACTCACCCCGCTGTTCGGCCAGGCCCTGGCGCGGCAGGTGGCGCAGGCGCTGGCCGCCAGCGGCACCGACGAGGTGTGGGAGTTCGGCGCCGGCACCGGCGCGCTCGCCCTGCAGGTGATCGAGGCGCTGGCCGAACGGGGGAAGCCGCTGCGGCGCTACACCATCGTCGACCTCTCGGGCAGCCTGCGCGAACGCCAGCGCCACACCCTGAGCGCGCACGTGGACCGTGTTCATTGGGCCGATGCCCTGCCCGAGCATCTGCATGGCGTGGTGCTCGGCAACGAGGTGCTCGACGCCATGCCGGTGCAACTGCTCGCGCGCACGGGGGGCGTGTGGCACGAGCGCGGGGTGGCGCTGGACGCGGCGGGCGCCCTGGCCTGGGCCGACCGCGCCACCGAGCTGCGCCCACCGCTGGCGGTGGAGGGTGGGCACGACTACGTGACCGAAATCCACCCGCAGGCCGAGGCCTTCGTGCGCACCCTGGGCGACCGCCTGAAGCGCGGCGCGGCCTTCCTGCTCGACTACGGTTTCCCCGAGGCCGAGTACTACCACCCGCAGCGTGCCATGGGCACGCTGATCTGCCACCGCGCGCACCGCAGCGACAGCGACCCGCTGAGCGACGTGGGCGAGAAGGACATCACCGCGCACGTGAACTTCACCGGCATCGCCCTGGCCGCGCAGGACGCGGGGCTGGACGTGCTGGGCTACGCCAGCCAGGGCCGTTTCCTGTTGAACTGCGGCCTGCTGGACCTGGCGCAGCGCGCCGACGCACGGCAGAACGCGATGATGCAGAAGCTCGTCAACGAGCACGAGATGGGCGAGCTGTTCAAGGTGATCGCGCTGGCACCGGCCGGCAGCGCCGCCGGCTGGGTGCCCCTGGGTTTCGCGGCCGGCGACCGCACACACCGGCTCTGAGCATGATCCGCTGGATGATCGTCATCTTCCTGGCCCTGCTGCTGATCAGCTGGTTCACGCCGCTGCTGCGCAAGCTGGGCTTCGGGCGGCTGCCGGGCGACTTCCACTTCAAGGCCTTTGGCCGGGAATGGTTCCTGCCCTTCGCCACCACCGTCGTGCTGAGCATGGTCGCCAGCCTGATCGGCTACCTGATCTGAGGGAGCGCCCCATGACCGCCGAGTCCCTGCACATCGTCTGCCCGCATTGCCACACCACCAACCGCCTGGCCCGCGAGGCCCTGGGCCAGGCGCCGGATTGCGGCAAATGCCACCGCGCGCTGTTCGACGGCCACCCGGCGGCGCTGGACGAAGCCGCCTTCGAGAAACACGTGGGCCGCTCCCAGGTGCCGGTGCTGGTGGACTTCTGGGCCCCCTGGTGCGGTCCCTGCCGCGCCATGGCGCCCCAGTTCGAGGCCGCCGCGCGCGAGCTGGAGCCGCACGTCCGCCTGGCCAAGGTCAACACGGAAGAAGCCCAGGCCCTGGGCGCGCGACTGCAGATCCGCAGCATCCCCACGCTGGCGCTGTTCGTGAACGGGCGCGAGGTGGCGCGCCAGCCCGGCGCCATGGGGCAGGCCGACATCGTGCGCTGGGTGCGCTCGAACCTGCCGCGGTCCTGAACACGCCCGCCGCCTGACGCGGTATGGTCGGGGCTTGTCCGACCTTTTCCCGCGCACCATGTCTTCATCTCCCCGACAAGGCCGGCTGCTGGCCGACGTGGGCGGCACCAACGCCCGCCTGGCCTGGCAGGACGGCCAGGGCGCACCGATCGAGCACATCCAGGTGCTGCCGGTGGCCGAGCACGCCAGCCTGCAGGCCGCGATCCGCGTCTACCTCGGCGGCCTGGGCCGCCAGCCCACGGCGGCGGCGATCGCCATGGCCAACCCCGTCACGGGCGACCGCGTGAGCATGACCAACCACGACTGGTCGTTCTCGCAGGCGGCCTTGCGCGACGAACTGGGCCTGAGCACGCTGCGCGTGCTCAACGACTTCACCGCCCTGGCCCTGGCCCTGCCGCACCTGCCCGCGCACGAGCTGCGCCAGGTGGGCGGCGGCGCGGCGGTGCCCGGCGCGGCCATCGCGCTGCTGGGCGCGGGCACGGGGCTGGGCGTGTCGGGCCTGCTGCCCGATGGTGCGGGCGGCTGGGTGCCGATCGCCGGCGAGGGCGGTCACGTGACCCTGCCCGCGGCCACCGCGCGCGAGCGGGTGGTGATGGACGCGCTGGTGCGCCGCCACGGCCATGCCTCGGCCGAGCGCGTGGCCAGCGGCACCGGCTTGCTGGAGACCTGCCAGATCCTGTGCGAGGCCGATGGCGTGGACGCCCGCGCGTTCGGCAGCGCCGCCGCCGTCACCGAGGCCGCGCTGCAAGGCCGGCATCCGCAGGCGCTGGAGGCCCTGGAGATGCTCTGCGGCGTGCTCGGTGCGGTGGCCGGCAACCTCGCGCTCACGCTGGGTGCGCGCGGCGGGGTCTACATCGGCGGGGGCGTGGTGCCGCGCCTGGGCACCTGGTTCGACACCTCGCCGTTCCGCGAACGCTTCGAAGCCAAGGGCCGCTTCGAGGCTTACCAGAGCGGGATTCCGGTGTGGGTGATCACCGCGCAGCAATCGCCCGCGCTGCTCGGCGCCGCCCGCGCGCTCGACGCGCGGCCCTGATCACGACTGGGGCGCGGCCTGCGCGGCGCCCAGCGGCGGGACCGCTCCCTCGCGGTCCTGCCCCGGGTACACCATGAGGTGTGGCACCGGGATCTGGATGCCCTGCGCATCGAAGGCCGCCTTCAGGCGGCGCAGGTACTCGCGCTTGATGCCCCACTGCTCCAGCGGCAGGGTGCGGAAGCGGCAGCGGATGATGAGCGCCGACTCCGCCCAGTTGTCCACGCCGGCGATCTCCATGTCGGCCAGGATGCGGGGCTCGAACGCCGGGTCGGCGCGCAGTTGCGAGGCCACGTCGCGCATCACGGCCATCACGTCCTCCACGTTCTCGCGGAAGGCCACGCGGATGTCCATCACCGCGTGGCTGAAGTCGCGCGTCATGTTGACCACGGTGTTGATGTACCCGTTGGGCACGTAGTGCACGTTGCCGTCGTAGTCGCGCAGCTGCACGTAGCGCAGCGTCACCACCTCCACCATGCCGGCGTGGTCGCCGATCTTGACCACGTCGCCCTGGCGGATCTGGTTCTCCAGCAGCAGGAAGAAGCCGGTGAAGTAGTCCTTCACCAGGCTTTGCGCGCCGAAGCCCACCGCCAGGCCCACCACGCCCGCCGCCCCCAGGATGGGCGCGACCGACACACCCACCTCGCCCAGCACCAGCATGCCGGCCACCAGGCTCACCACCACGACGATCAGGTAACGGAACACCCGGTCCAGCGTCTGGGCGCGCTTGGCGGCCTCGCGGTCGTCCAGCCGGCTGGCGATGCGCTCGCGCAGCGTGCCCACCACGCGCTGCAGCACCACCACCAGCAGCCAGGCCACCAGGACGATCAGCACGATGCGCGTGAGGCTGGCGGCGGCGCCGCCCAGGCTGGTCCACCAGCGGGTGGCGATGTCGATGAAGGCTTCGTTCATGGGGTGCTCCGGAAAAAGAAAAAGCAAAGCGGGGGGGGGGGG
>NZ_JBYTAE010000065.1:34604-37842 GCF_058787875.1 Hydrogenophaga sp. FW305-3-2-15-A-LB1
CCCCCCCCCCCCCCCCCCCCCCCCCCCGCCGTGAAAGGGTTTACGGGTTGGGAACGGCCGCCAGCGCGGCCAGGAAGCGCTCGCGCCACCAGTGCACGTCCTGCTCGCGGATGCCCTGCAGCAGCGCCTGGTGGCGGCGCTGGCGCTCCTCCAGCGGCATTTGCAGCGCGCGCTGCATGGTCTCGGCCGTGCGCGTGGTGTCGTAGGGGTTGACCAGCAGGGCCTCGCGCATCTGCTCGGCCGCGCCGGCAAAACGCGAGAGCACCAGCACGCCGGGGTCGTCCGGGTCCTGCGCGGCGATGAACTCCTTGGCCACCAGGTTCATGCCATCGCGCAGCGGCGTCACCAGCGCCACGCTGGCGGCGCGGTACAGCCCGGGCAGGCGCTTGCGCGCCACGTTGCGGTGGATGTAGCGCACCGGCATCCAGTCCAGTTCACCGAAGTTGCCGTTGATGGCGCCGCACAGGCTCTCCAGCTCCTGCAGCAGCGCGGCGTAGGCGTCCACCGTCTCGCGGCTGGGCGCGGCGATCTGGATCAGCGTGGCGCTGCCCAGGTTCTCCGGGTAGGCCTGCAGCAGTTGGCGGAACGCCTTGAGCCGCTGCGGCAGGCCCTTGGAGTAGTCCATGCGCTCCACACCCAGCAGCAGGCGGCGGCGCGAATACTCCTTGAGCATCTGCTCGTGCATGTCCTGCGACTCGCGGCCCTTGCCGAGCTCGATGAACTCGTCCACGTCGATGCCGATCGGAAAGGCCTGCGCGCGCAGTGTCTTGCCGAAGGCGCGGAATTCGTGTTCGCCCAGGATGTCGGCCGGCGTCTCGGTGCCCACGTAGCGCGCGAAGTGCGACACATCGGCCTCGCTCTGGAAGCCCACCAGGTCGTAGGCGAACAGCGAGCGCATCAGCCAGTCGTGCTCGGGCACGGCGGCCAGCATCAGCGGGGGCGGCAGCGGGATGTGCAGGAAGAAGCCCATGCGCTGCTCGCAGCCCATGGCGCGCAGTTCGGCGGCCAGCGGGATCAGGTGGTAGTCGTGCACCCAGATGATGTCGTCGGGCCGCAGCAGGGTCTTGAGCTTGTGCGCGAACATCTGGTTCACGCGCCGGTAGCCGCCGATGTAGCCGGCGTCGAAGTCGGCCAGGTCGAGCCGGTAGTGGAACACCGGCCAGAGCACGCCGTTGCTGTAGCCCAGGTAGTAGCTGTCGTGATCCTCGCGGCTGAGGTCCACCGTGGCCAGCTGCACCTTGCCCGCGTTCTGCACGTGCAGCTCACCCTCGCCGGGCGTGCCGTCCTCCACCACCTTGCCGCTCCAGCCGAACCACAGCCCGCCCGAGGCCTCGAGCGCCTGGCCCAGCGCCACGGCCAGCCCGCCCGAGGCGGTCTTGCGCGGATCGGCGATGCGGTTGGAGATGACGACGAGCCGTCCCATCAAATCACCGAATCCCAGCGGGCCGAGAGGCGCACCGCCGCGTTGATGATGCCCACCATCGAGTAGGTCTGCGGGAAGTTGCCCCACATCTCGCCGGTGGTTGCGTGGGTGTCTTCCGACAGCATGCCCAGCGGGTTGCGCGCGGCCAGCATGGTCTCGAAGATCGCGCGCGCCTCGTCGGCGCGGCCGGTGCGCGCGAGCGCGTCGATGCGCCAGAAGGTGCAGATGTTGAACGCGGTCTCGGGCTTGCCGAAATCGTCGGCGGCCTCGTAGCGCCGCATGAAGGGGCCGTCGCACAGGTGCTTCTCCAGCGCGTCCAGCGTGGCGAGGAAGCGCGGGTCCATCGGGTCGATCATGCCCACCTCCACCATCAGCAGCACGCTGGCATCGAGGTCGCGCCCGCCGAAGCTCTCGGCGAAGGCCTGGCGCTCCTCGCTCCAGGACTCGCGCAGGATGCGCTCGCGCATGGTTTCGGCGTGGGTCGCCCAGTAGGTGGCGCGCCCGGGCATCTCCAGCGTGCGCGCGATCTTGGCCAACCGGTCGCACGCGGCCCAGCACATCAGGGCCGAGCTGGTGTGCACGCGCGCGCGCGTGCGCAGCTCCCACATGCCGGCGTCGGGCTGGTCGTAGATGCGCAGCGCGCGCTCGCCCACCACTTCGAGCTGTTCGAACTCCGCGAGGCCCGCCGGGTGCAGCAGGCGCTCGTCGTGGAAGGCCTGCGCGGCGGCCAGCACGATGTTGCCGTACACGTCGTGCTGGAAGTGCTCCTGCGCCTGGTTGCCCACGCGCACCGGCCCCATGCCGCGGTAGCCGGGCAGGGTGTCGCAGATGCTCTCGGGCAGTTCGCGCTCCAGGCCGATGCCGTGCAGCGGCTGGATGTGGCCGCCGCCCGCGCCCACCACCACGTTGGCGAGCCAGCTGAGGTAGTCCTCCATGGTGCCGACCTCGGACAGGCTGTTGAGCGCGCGCACCACGAAGAAGGCGTCGCGCAGCCAGCAGTAGCGGTAGTCCCAGTTGCGCTGGGTGCCCGGCGCTTCGGGGATGCTGGTGGTCATGGCCGCGACGATGGCGCCCGTGTCTTCGTACAGCGAAAGCTTGAGCGTGATGGCCGCGCGGATCACCGCCTCCTGCCACTCCAGCGGCACCGCCAGGCGCCGGCTCCAGTTGCGCCAGTAGGCCAGGGTCTCCTGCTCGAAGTGGCGCGCGGTGTCGCCGATGCCGGTCTCCAGCGTCTCGTCCGGGCCGAACATGAAGTTGCATTCGCGCGTGAGCAGGAAAGGCTCGCGCGAGAGCACGTGGCTGATGGAGGCATCGGTGTGCAGGCGCAGCGTCAGCCCCTCGCCCACGTAGCGGATGTGGTTGCTGCCCGAGGTGATGGTGGGCGTGACGCGGCCCCAGTCGAAGCGTGGCAGCAGGCTCACGCGGATGCGCGGCGCGCCCTTGAGCGGGCGCACGCGGCGCACCAGCTGGGTGGGCCGGAAGTAGCGGCCGCGCGAGAGAAAACGCGGCGCGAAATCGGTGATGGACAGGCCGTTGCCGTCGTGGTCCCAGAGCTCGGTCACCAGCACGGCGGTGTTGTGCTCGTAGCGCTGGGTGGCTTCGGCCAGGCCCTCGATCTCGATCGCGAACGCGCCCTTTTCGAGATCGTCGCCGCCCAGCAGGGCGTGGAACACCGGGTCGCCGTCAAAGCGCGGCAGGCAGCTCCAGACCACGCGGCCGTGCGGGTCGATCAGCGCGCTGAAGGCGCAGTTGCCGACCATGCCCAGCGACAGCGAGGGGGCGGCGGGTGGCGCGAAACCGGGGGTGGGGCTCATG
>NZ_JBYTAE010000066.1:0-37720 GCF_058787875.1 Hydrogenophaga sp. FW305-3-2-15-A-LB1
CCGGTGATCTGGATGTTGGCCACGGCGTTCTCGAAGCGGCTTTGCAGGGCACCGAGGTCGGCGCGCGAGCTGTTGATCGAGTTGATCGCCTTGTCGATCACCTGCAGCGCCTTTTGTGCGTCGCCGAAGCTGTTGACGTTGATCGCCGACAGCGTGGTCAGGGTGCCGGGAGGGGCGGTGTCGCCAGGCGCGCCGGTGGCGGCGGCGGTGAAGGCGGCGCCGAAGTCGGTGGCGGCGGTCAGGTCGCGGCTCGAGAAGATTTCATAGGCGCCAGCGCCGGTTTCGCGGGCGAACACGCCGGTGTCGGCCGACTTGGCGTTGATCGCGTCCACCACCTGCGTGGTGCGCTGGGCGGCGGTCGTCGAGGCGGCGATGCCACCCAGGGCCACGTCCACGCCGGCGGCGTTCTTGATGCTCCAGCCGGTCGTGCCTGCCGGGATGGCGGCGTTGGCGGCGGTGGAGGGCGCGGCGACGGCTGCCACGAAGTGTTCAGTGGCGCTCAGCTGGCCCAGGGCGGTGGAGTTGGCCGAGACGATGCTGTCGATGGCGATGCCTTCACCGGCGTTGGCGCCGACCTGGAAGGTGGCGTTGGCGAACGAACCGTCGAGCAGCTTGGTGCCGTTGAACGAGGTGGTCTTGGCGACACGGTCGATTTCCTGGCGCAGCTGCGTGACTTCGGCCTGCAGGGCGGTGCGGTCGCTGCCGTTGTTGGAGGCGTTGGCCGATTGCACAGCCAGTTCGCGCATGCGCTGCAGCATGTCGCCCACCTTGCCCAGCGCGCCTTCGGCGGTCTGGGCCAGCGAGATGCCGTCGTTGGCATTGCGGGCCGCCACGTTCAGGCCGCGCACCTGGGCGTTCATGCGCTCGGAGATGGCCAGGCCAGCGGCATCGTCCTTGGCGCTGTTGACGCGCAGGCCCGACGAGAGGCGCTGCATGGAGGTGGCCAGCGAGCTGGAGGTCGTGCCCAGGTTGCGCTGGGCGGTCATGGACATGACGTTGGTGTTGATGGTGGTCATAACTAACTCCTGTGAAGTGGTTGGGCTGACTGCCCGGCTGCCCGGGCCACGAACCCATGGAGAAGTTCGTTGAATCTAATTTCGGTGGTGCCTGAGGAATCTTTAGTCCCTTGTGACCACCGTGTGTCGTGTCAAGCCCCGTTCATCGGGTGCCGTCGACCGGTCAAGAAAAAGGGCGGTTGCCCGGCTTTCGCCGCGCAACCGCCCTGGGGGCGATGCCTGCCGGAATCAACGCAGCAGGGACAGCACGCCTTGTTGTGCCTGGTTGGCTTGGGCGACCATCGCGGTGCCGGCCTGTTGCAGGATCTGGGCGCGCGACAGGTTGGACGTTTCCTTGGCGAAGTCGGCGTCCACGATGCGGCCACGCGCGGCGGAGATGTTCTCGCCGGTGATCTGGATGTTGGCCACGGCGTTTTCGAAGCGGCTTTGCAGGGCACCGAGGTCGGCGCGCGAGCTGTTGATCGAGTTGATCGCGTTGTCGATCACCTTCAGGGCCTTTTGCGCGTCGCCGAAGCTGTTGACGCTGATGTCGTCGAGCTGGCTGGCGGCGGCGGCACCGACGGCCACCGTGCCGGTGGCGGCGGCGGTGAAACCACCGAAATCGGCCACGGCGATGGCGCCTTCGGAGAAGGTCTCGAAGCCCGTCGCGACGCCGGCCGTGTAGGTGGCGCGGGCGAACACGCCGGTGTCGGACGACTTGGCGTTGATCGCGTCCACCACCTGCGTGGTGCGCTCGGCCGCCGAGGTGGCGGCGGAGATCGGGCCCAGGGCCACGCCCTTGACGGTCAGCGCACCGGCGGCGATGGCGGCGTTGGCGCCGGCCGTGGTGGTGATCGTGCCCGCACCGGTGACCAGCGAGGTATTGCCCAGCGAGGTGGAGTTGGCGCTGACGATGGAGTCGATGGCGATGCCTTCACCGGCGTTGGCGCCGACCTGGAAGGTGGCGTTGGCGAAGGTGCCGTCGAGCAGCTTGGTGCCGTTGAACGAGGTGGTCTTGGCCACGCGGTCGATTTCCGAACGCAGCTGGGTCACTTCGGCCTGCAGGGCGGTGCGGTCGCTGCCGTTGTTGGAGGCGTTGGCCGACTGCACAGCCAGTTCGCGCATGCGCTGCAGCATGTCGCCCACCTTGCCCAGCGCGCCTTCAGCGGTCTGGGCCAGCGAGATGCCGTCGTTGGCGTTGCGGGCCGCCACGTTCAGGCCGCGCACCTGGGCGTTCATGCGCTCGGAGATGGCCAGGCCAGCGGCGTCGTCCTTGGCGCTGTTGACGCGCAGGCCCGAGGACAGGCGCTGCATGGAGGTGGCCAGCGAGCTGGAGGTCGTGCCCAGGTTGCGCTGGGCGGTCATCGACATCACGTTCGTGTTGATGGTGGTCATGGTGTTTTCCGTTCAAAAAATGGAGGTGATGGACGATCGATCAGCGCAGCAGGGACAGCACGCCCTGTTGCGCCTGGTTGGCTTGCGCCACCATCGCGGTGCCGGCCTGTTGCAGGATCTGGGCGCGCGACAGGTTCGACGTTTCCTTGGCGAAGTCGGCGTCGACGATGCGGCCGCGCGCGGCGGAGATGTTCTCGCCGGTGATCTGGATGTTGGCCACGGCGTTCTCGAAGCGGCTTTGCAGGGCACCGAGGTCGGCGCGCGAGCTGTTGATGGCGTTGATCGCGGTGTCGATCACCTTCAGGGCCTTTTGCGCATCACCGAAGCTGTTGACGCTGATGTCGTCGAGCTGGCTCGTGGCCGCGGCGCTGTCGGCCGGGGCCGCGCCGGTGGTGGTGGCACCGAAGCCGACGAAGCTGGCGGCCGTGATGGCGGTGTCGGAGAACACCTCGAAGCCGGTGGCGGTGCCGCCGGCGTTGTAGGTGACGCGGGCGAACACGCCGGTGTCGGACGACTTGGCGTTGATCGCGTCCACGACCTGCGTGTTGCGACCGGCGGCCGTGGTGGCGACGGAGACCGGGCCCAGGGCCACGCCGCGCACGGTCAGCGCGCCCGCGGCGATGGCGCCCAGGGCGGTGCCGTCGTTGATCGCGCTGGTCGAGGTGGCCAGCGAGGTGTTGCCCAGGGCGGTGGAGTTGGCGCTGACGATGCTGTCGATGGCGATGCCTTCACCGGCGTTGGCGCCGACCTGGAAGGTGGCGTTGGCGAACGAGCCGTCGAGCAGCTTGGTGCCGTTGAACGAGGTGGTCTTGGCGACACGGTCGATTTCCTGGCGCAGCTGCGTGACTTCGGCCTGCAGGGCGGTGCGGTCGCTGCCGTTGTTCGAGGCGTTGGCCGATTGCACGGCCAGTTCGCGCATGCGCTGCAGCATGTCGCCGACCTTGCCCAGGGCGCCTTCGGCGGTCTGGGCCAGCGAGATGCCGTCGTTGGCGTTGCGGGCCGCCACGTTCAGGCCGCGCACCTGGGCGTTCATGCGCTCGGAGATGGCGAGGCCGGCGGCGTCGTCCTTGGCGCTGTTGACGCGCAGGCCCGAAGACAGGCGCTGCATGGAGGTGGCCAGCGAGCTGGAGGTGGTGCCCAGGTTGCGCTGGGCGGTCATCGACATCACGTTCGTGTTGATGGTGGTCATAACTAGCTCCGGTTGAGTGGTTGGGCTGACTGCCCGGCTGCCCGGGCCACGAACCCATGGAGAAGTTCGTTGCAACCTATTTCGGTGCCTGCCCCGTTTTCTTTAGGCAGACCGTGCAATAGCAGAACCTTTCCCTTCTGATCGCCACTTGATCCGTCGCGTTCGTGACTTTTTTGCCCCCATGATCAACTGCGACACCTCTACCTATTCAGGCGTACATGCCTTTGACGATGCCTTGGTCAACGCCACCATCGAAGCCAATTTCAAATCCCATCTGAGCGAGGCCTTGAAACAGCCCAACGCGCCGCTGGCCCTCTTGCTGATCGAAGCGCGCTACAGCGATGCGCTGCGCGACCTGGTGCTGGACGCCTACCGACATGCGAGCGCCTCGCAGAAGGAGGAGATCGACCAGTGGCATGACAGACTGGAGCCTTACCAGCGTGGGCAGACGTTGCGGCCCTCCTTGAGCCAGACAGCGACGGTGCTCCATCACAGCGAAGTGACCCGGTACCTGGACGACCGCAGCTTCGTCGATCTCAGTCGCACGAACCAGGTCATTCGCCAGAGGTGGGTTTCCGAGAGCCGGAATCAAGGCCTGGAACTGGCGAGGGGGGTCACAGGCATCGGTGGTCTGCCGATCGAAGAGCGCACCCCGTGTTTCACCCGGTGCCTCGCCAGCGCTTTGGAATTGGCTCGAGCTGCGTCAAATATTCCGGTGCTGACGCAGCTGGCGCTGGCGCTGCACAAGTTGCCGACCCAAGACCGCACGGCGCAGTTTCACGCGCTGGTGGAGGCGTCCGGGGTGCATTCTCCTGAAGTGCGAGCCTCATTGCTGGCCCAGCTGGGCCAGATCCTGCCGGTGCAGGGATCGGGTGACCGTTCTACGATGTTCCAGATGCTGTTTGGCGCCATCAAGGAGCTCCCCCCTGCGAACCGCTCCAAGCCGCTGATGGCCTTGCTATCGAGCATCCGGGCCTGGGATGGAGAGTATTTGGTGTTTAACTCGTCCGGTCGATTCGAGTCGTGGCCAATTCCTCTCAACACCTGGAGCACCGCCGAACCGCTGTTCGATGAGCTGTGGGACGCTTGTCTGTCACTGCAGCCGCCTGAATCGGCCCTGGCCTTGGCGGACCTTCTGAACGCGGAGCGCGGGGGGCAGCTCCGCAGAAAGATGAATGAGGCCGCGACGGGCGGCGACCGGCGACGTCAGATCGACACGCTGCTCGGCCTCGTGCACTACCTCGGCCCCTGTGACGTGCTCCTGTCGATCAACGACAACCCGCCGTTCTTCAACCCGGACGTGAATGACATGGCCGTGCTGTTCAAACAGCTGATCAAGCAAGATCCAACCATGGCGTTCAAGGTGATGCCCCAGCTTATTGCCGGCATGCGGCTGAGCGACCCGTCGGAACAGGACCGCCTGCTGGACTTCATCACCCAATCGCTTCCGCCTGAGCACAGAGGCGCCTCGCTCAAAGCGATGCTGCGATCACCCATTCGATACTGCGACAGAGATGCGGCGAAGGTCCTCTACGCGAAGTTGGTCGCCTGCTGCAAGGCCCTGCCCGCTGGTCAGCCGAAGTTCTACTTGCGCGCAGCCCTCACCGAGGCCCTCTGTCATGACAGGCTGAGCGCCCCGGGTTGGGAAGCGGAGTATCGGGAGGCTTTCGAGGTCGCCTGTGATGACTACAAACACGAACGCCCGGAGCGACACCTGCTGCTTGCGCTCATGGCCACGTGCAAGTACGCGACCGGCGCCGAGTTCGCGCGAACGGCCTGGCAAACACTGAAGGGCGACGGCGCACTTGCCTTGACGGTCCCATTGGTGGTCGCGATGGCCCGGCACCCGATGAAAACACACTCCGTGATGGGCTGGCTCAAGCAGTATCCGTCCCTGGTCTGCGCACAGACGCTGTCCCCGTTGATCCGCACCGAGGAGAAGGAAAACCGCTACGGTCCCGAGGATCCCTTCTATGGTGACTTGCTGAACGCGATCCAGCAGCTTCCCGCTACGGAGCGGGCAGGTCCACTGAAGTGCTTGCTGCCCTTGCTGAGGCGTTTCGACTGGTCCCAACACGGTGACGCGCTCACGGAGCTGTTCATCACCTGCACCGACGATTCAGTCCGCTTGCGCTTTGTGAACTCTTTCTGCTCTTGGAGAAAAGGTCCCATTCCCTCCGACGAAATGAAAATCCACTTTGTGCGGAGGATCAGAGGTGCCATGGTGGATGAGTCGATGGACATGCAGGCGCGGTTCCTGCTTGCGCTGCAGTCCGTGACCCATCGCCTTGATGGGGAGATGGGTGAAGAGCTGAAGGCGCAGGTGATAGACGACCTGTGGCTCTTGAAGCCACGCTTGAACGCGCGTCTCGGACCTGACCAATTTTGAGTCAGTTCGGCGCAAGGGAGCGCCACGGCGGTCTTCCCCGCGTCAACCCGTGGACTTGTTCCACTGCGCGATCTGTTGCGAGACGAAGGCGTTGAGCGAGTTGAGCTGGCCCACCATCGCGTCCATCGCGTTGTACTGCTTGAGGTAACGCGATTCGGCGCGGACGGCGCGTTCGTTCACCTTTTCCTGTTCCTTGGTGTTGCGCTTGGCGGCTTCGCGCAGCGATTCGGAGCGCGAGGTCAGCGTGCCGCTGGCGCCCGCGAAACCTTCGGCGAAGGTCTTGAGCTTTTCGCCGAAGCCCTGCGCCGTGGGGTCGATGTGGTCGGCGTTGAACAGGTTCTGCACCGCCTGGGGGTTGTCCAGCGCCTTGCCCAGCTTGGTGCTGTCGACGGTCATCTTGCCGCCCGACTTGATGTCGATGCCGATGTCGGCCAGCGTGGTGAACTCACCGCCCGGCGTGAACGAGCGCATCATGCCGCGCAGCGCGTTCTGCAGGCCCACGGCCGTGCTGTCGCCCTGCAGCGAGCCGGCCACCTTGGTCTCCGAGTTGTAGCCCGTGGTGCTGCTGAGCATGTCGTTGAGCGCGTTGTACGCGTCGACGAAGGACTGGATGGTCTTGGTCATCGCCTCCTTGTCGTTGGTGATCGAGATCTCCACCGGCGCCGTCGTCGTCTGCGAGAACTGCAGGGTGATGCCGGGCAGGCCATCCTTGTAGGTGTTGCTGGCCGACTCGATGGCGATGCCGTTGATGGTGGCCAGCGCGTTGGCGCCGTGCGTGATCTGCACGCCCGAGGCCACGCCGCCCTGCACCGCCAGGCGCGAGAGGCCGGTGCTGGCCACACCGTCGCTGTCGGTGACCTGCATCTCGAAGCCCATGGCCTCGCCGGTTTCCTTGGAGCGCATCAGCAGGCGTTCGCCCGTGGCGTCGCGCAGCACGGTGGCGGTCACGCCGGCGTCGGCCGCGTTGATCTTGGCCGCGATCGCGGTGAGCGTGTCTTCGCCTTCGGCGATCTCGATGTCCACGGCGGCCTTGTCGCCGGCCACGAAGGAGCCCGAGCTCCAGTCGCCCAGCGTGATCTTCAGACTGCCCGCGCCCATGGCCGTGTCTTTGGGCACCGCCAGCGTGGCCGTGGACTGCGCCCGGGCCAGCTGCGACACCTCGACCGACATCGCGGTGGGCGCGGTGCCCGTGGCCGCGGTGACGCCGACGGCGGCGGCCAGCGAGGAACTCCCCTTGACGGCCTTGAAGGCATTGGGGTCGGCCAGCTTGGTGCCGAGCTCGCCGAGCGAGTTCATCATCGACGTCAGCGTGCCGAAGAGCGAGATCTTGCTCTGGATCTTGGTGGCCTGTGTCTGCAGCCCCGCCAGCGGCGCGCGCTCGAGCGCGACCAGCTGGGAGACGATGGTTTCGATCGGGACGCCGCTGGCCATGCCGGTGGAGGTGATGGGCATGTCAGGTCTCCGCGCCGGCGCGGGGCGCCGGCGTGTGGGTGGAAGCGGGTCGGTTCTTCATGTTCTGTTTCCTCCGGGATGTACGCACCACACGCCAGGGCATGCGGTCTGTGCATCCCGCAATCGCCGTTGACCACGGCGCATGCGGATGTGCGCGCTCGATCAGGAACGCAGCAGCGAGAGCACCCCCTGGGGAATCTGGTTGGCCTGCGCCACCATGGCGGTGCCGGCCTGTTGCAGGATCTGGGCGCGCGACAGGTTCGACGTTTCCTTGGCGAAGTCGGCGTCGACGATGCGGCCACGGGCAGCGGAGATGTTCTCGCCGGTGATCTGGATGTTGGCCACGGCGTTTTCGAAGCGGCTTTGCAGGGCACCGAGGTCGGCGCGCGAGCTGTTGATCGCGTTGATGGCGTTGTCGATCACCTTCAGGGCGAGCTGCGAGTCGCCGAAGGAGTTGACGTTGATGTCTTCGACGAAGGAATCGGCGGCGGCGGCGGTGGCCGCGCCAGCGCCGGTGGTGCCGGCGGCGAAGTTGCCGAAGTCGGCGGCCACGATCGCGCGGTCGGAGAACACCTCGTAGCCGTCCATCACGCCAGCGGTGAAAGTGGGGCGGGCGAACACGCCGGTGTCGGAGGACTTGGCGTTGATCGCATCGACCATCTGGCCGGCGCGTTGCGCCAGCGTGGTGGCTTCACCGATGGGGCCGAGGTTGACCGCGTTGCCGTTGGCGTCGTCGATCGAGAGCGGCGTGGCGCCACCGGCGGGGATGGCGGCCAGCACGGCGGGCGCGACCGGCGTGGCCGGCGGCACGATCTTGGCGGTGGTGTGCACCGAGGTCTGGCCCAGCGCCGCGGAGTTGGAGTTGACGATGCTGTCGATGGAGATGCCTTCACCGGCGTTGGCGCCGACCTGGAAGGTGGCGTTGGCGAACGAGCCGTCGAGCAGCTTGGTGCCGTTGAACGAGGTGGTCTTGGCCACGCGGTCGATTTCCTGGCGCAGCTGCTGCACCTCGGCGTTGAGCGCGGTGCGGTCGCTGCCGTTGTTCGAGGCGTTGGCCGACTGCACGGCCAGTTCGCGCATGCGCTGCAGCATGTCGCCGACCTTGCCCAGCGCGCCTTCGGCGGTCTGGGCGAGGGAGATGCCGTCGTTGGCGTTGCGCGCGGCCACGTTGAGGCCACGCACCTGGGTGTTCATGCGTTCGGAAATCGCGAGGCCGGCGGCATCGTCTTTCGCGCTGTTCACGCGCAGGCCCGAAGACAGGCGCTGCATGGAAGTGGCCAACGAGCTGGCCGAGCTGCTCAGATTTCGCTGAGCATTCATCGACATCACGTTCGTGTTGATGGTGGTCATAACTAACTCCTGTAAATGGACTTGGAAAGTGAACCGGCTTCATGGGCATTGCTGCCCATCGCCGTGTCGACCCTTGCGGGCCTCCACCGTCGCTGCTCGCCGCCTTTGCTGGCCGGACGACGAACCCATTTGGAAGTTCGTTGAGTCAATTTCGGTGATGAGTGGAGATTCTTGAGGTTTGTCTGCAATCCAACCGGCGGATAAACCGGGCCGTTCGGCGCCAGTTCATGGCTTAAAGAGGCTCCCCCCTGCGCCGCTTTGCGGCTTCCCCCCTCTGTGGCGCGCCTTCGGCGCTTCGAGGGGGGACGGCGTCTCGGGCCGGCGGAGCCGGACCCTTGACGCCTCTTGAGGGGGCGGCTTCTCTCCTGCGCCGCTCCACAGGCAGGATCGTTTTGAGTACCAAGGTTGTAGGTGTTTGGATGACAAGGGGGTGCTGCGCGCCTGACGCAACGCACAGACATTTCCCGATTCAAGTTTTTTTACCGCTCGACACAATTCATACATCGGGCCAACAAACAGCGGCTCCTACTGAAAGAAGGAAACATCATGGACAGCGAACAACTCCTGGCAGAAATCCGCGAAGCCAACCTGACCTACCTCATGCTGGCGCAGAACCTGATCCGCAAGGACCGCGCCGAAGCCCTGTACCGCCTGGGCCTGACCGAAGAAGCCGCCGACCTGCTGGGCATGCTGTCCACGGCGCAACTGCTCAAGATCGCTTCCAGCAACATGCTGCTGTGCCGCTTCCGCGTCGACGACGACCTGGTGTGGAACCTGCTGACCAGCCACAACGTGAAGAAGGTGGACAACAGCACCACCACCCAGCTGCACGCCAGCATCCTGATGGCCGGCCGTTTCGCCGAGTCCATGGCCGCTCACTGAGCCGCGCTCCCGCTTCCCTCCTTCTTTCTTCTTCTCTCTCACCGTTTCATCTCCAGGAGCCCACCATGGCCGCAGGCAAGAGCATCCTCAACGAGTCGCGTGACATCGAGCGCGCTGTCGCCCTGATCCAGCTTGGCGCCCGCCTGCAGGTGCTGGAGTACGAAACCAGCCTGTCCTACGAGCGACTGCTGCGCCTGTACAAGGAAGTCGCCGGCAAGTCGCCCTCCAAAGGCCAGCTGCCCTTCTCGACCGACTGGTTCCTGACCTGGCAGCCCAACATCCACTCGTCGCTGTTCCTCAACATCCACGAGTACCTCTCCAAGACCAGCGAACTCGAAGAGATCGACACGGTCATCAAGGCCTTCCGCCTCTACAGCGAACAGATGCAGGCCAGCGCCATCGAGCCGCTGCTCTCCGTCACCCGCGCCTGGCGCCTGGTGAAGTTCGTCGACAACGGCATGCTCACGCTGACCAAGTGCTCCTGCTGCGGTGGCCACTTCGTCACCGAACCCTACGAAAACCGCCATTTCGTCTGCGGCCTGTGCCAGCCGCCGGCCCGCGCCGGCAAGGGCAGCGCCAACGGTGGCCTGCGGTTGCACTGAACCCGAGCCTTTTCGCTCAAACCCTGAAATGGACCCCGATGCGGGTCCATTTCGCGTTTATGGCCTTCTTCATTCCCACCTAGAGTTGACCGATAGAAAACACATTCCTCCAAGTCACGCGTGCGCCGGTGTGCCGCGTCCTCTTCCAGGCACAAGAACATGTTCGTCATCATTGGTTTCGTGGTTTCGATGGTCTGCATCTTCGGGGTATTCATATTCCACGGAGGCAACATCGGTGTCGTGCTCAAGGCGCTGCCTTTCGAGCTGACGACCATCCTGGGCGCTGCGCTGGGGGCTTTCCTCATCAACAACCAGATGAAGGTGGTCAAGGCTTCGTTCAAGGGCCTGGCCCAGTGCTTCAAGGGAAGCCGCTACACCAAGGCGCGCTACATGGAGCTGCTCGCGCTGCTGTTCGACATCCTGCAGAAGGCCCGCAAGGAAGGCCTGATGGCGATCGAGCAAGACGTGGAGAACCCGCACGACTCCGCGCTGTTCAAGAAATACCCCACCATCTCGGCCGACCACCACGTGGTCGAGTTCATCACCGACTACCTGCGCATGATGGTCTCGGGCAACCTGAACGCGCACGAGATCGAGTCGCTGATGGACGCCGAGATCGAAACCCATCACCAGGAAGCGCACGCCCCGGTGGCCGCCATCGGCCGCCTGGCCGGCGGCCTGCCGGCCTTCGGCATCGTGGCCGCCGTGCTGGGCGTGGTGAACACCATGGGCTCGGTCGGCCAGCCGCCCGCCGTGCTCGGCGCCATGATCGGTTCGGCCCTGGTCGGGACCTTCCTCGGCATCTTGCTGGCGTACGGCGTGTTCGAACCGCTCGGCGGCCTGCTGGACCAGAAGATGGAAGAGGGCAGCAAGGAGCTGCTGTGCGTCAAGACCACGCTGCTCTCCAGCATGCAGGGTTATGCGCCGCTGACCGCGATCGAGTTCGGCCGCAAGGTGCTGTTCGCCGACGTGCGGCCGACCTTCGCCGAGCTGGAAACCCACGTGAAGAAGAAGTGATTTCCTTCGGGTAGAGCACCATGGCAGGCGACGGCAAGAAACTTCAGCCCATCATCATCAAGCGCATCAAGAAGGGTGGCCATGCCGCCCATGGTGGTGCGTGGAAGATCGCCTACGCCGACTTCGTGACCGCGATGATGGCCTTCTTCCTGCTCATGTGGCTGCTGGGCTCCACGGCCAAGGGCGAGCTGCAGGGCATCGCGAGCTACTTCCAGTCGCCGGTGAAGGTCTCTCTCATGGGCGGCCCGGGCACCGGCAACAGCAGCAGCATCCTGCCCGGCGGTGGGCGCGACCTGAGCAAGTCCTTCGGCCAGATGGACAGCGGCGAGGCCGAGCGCGCGGCCAAGCTCATCGGCGCCCAGATGGCGCGCGCCGACTCGATGCGCCGCGACGCCGCGCGCATCGACGCGCTGGAGCGCAAGATCACCACGCTGATCGAGAAGAACCCCAAACTCTCGGAGTTCGGTTCGCAGATCCAGCTGGAAAAAACCCTCGACGGCCTGCACATCCAGATCGTGGACCAGCAGAACCGGCCCATGTTCGACACCGGCAGCGCGCTGGTGAAGCCCTACATGCGCGACATCCTGCGCGAGATCGGCGCGGCGCTGGGTGATGTGGAGAACCGCATCGCCCTGGCGGGCCACACCGACGCCACGCCCTACGGCAGCGGCGAGCGCGGCTACAGCAACTGGGAACTCTCGGCCGACCGGGCCAACGCCTCGCGCCGCGAACTGGTGGCCGGTGGCCTGCCGCAGGACAAGCTGCGCCGGGTGGAAGGCCTGGCGTCAAGCCGCCTGCTGCGCGAAGACCTGCCCACCGACCCGATCAACCGCCGCATCAGCATCGTGGTGATGACGCAGGAGGCCGAAGACCGCCTGCTGCCCCGCTCGTCGCCCACGCCCGTGATGCCCATGCTCGAACCCATGCCGCCGCCGCTGCCCACCGCGGCCGCCAAGCCCCAGACCGCCCCCCGCGTGGCCGCCCAGCCGGCCGCCGCCGGCGCCGCACCGGACGTGCCCGCCGTGCCTGTGAAGACCGCCGACCCCGTCATTGCGCTGCCCACGCTTCAGATTTCCGGGCAAGTGACGAAATCTCCTTCACAGAGCGGTGGCTGACGCGGCCGGCTCCTCTTCCTTGATCCTTTCCTCCCACGGAGGCTTTCATGTCCACCCCGATGAAATTCCTGATCGTTGACGACTTCTCCACCATGCGCCGCATCGTGCGCAACCTGCTCAAGGAGATCGGGCACGCCGACGCCGACGAGGCCGAAGACGGTGCGATCGCGCTGAGCAAGCTGCGCAACGGCGGCTTCAACTTCGTGGTGTCGGACATCAACATGCCCAACATGAACGGCTTCGAGCTGCTGGCCCAGATCAAGCAGGACGAGAAGCTCAAGCACCTGCCGGTGCTGATGGTGACCGCCGAGGCGCGCAAGGAAGACATCGTGATGGCGGCGCAGAACGGTGCCGCCGGTTACATCGTCAAGCCCTTCACCAAGGCCACGCTGGAAGAAAAGCTCGCGAACATCTTCAAGAAGCTCGGCATCTGAGAGGGCCGCACCATGAATCAACAACAAGAAGAGGCGGCGTCGGGCAACCCCGACATGTTCCGCCAACTCGGTTCGATCACGCGGCAGCTGCACGATGCGCTCAAGGAGCTGGGCTACACCGACAAGCTCAAAGGCACGGTGGACCAGCTGCCCGACGCGCAGAGCCGCCTGTCCTACATCGCGCGCCTGACGGGCGAGGCGGCTGAAAAGGTGCTCAACCACGTGGACGAAGGCAAGGCCGAGCAGGCGAAGATCGCCGAACGCGGTCGCCAGCTGGCCGACACCATCTCCCGCGTCCCCGGCCTGGCCCGCGCCATGCCCGAGCTGCTGGAATGGTCGAAAGACATCGTCGAGCTGAGCGACAAGTCCGACGCGCGCCTGACCGACATCATGATGGCGCAGGACTTCCACGACCTCACCGGCCAGGTGATCGGCCGCGTGGTCCAGCTCGCCGGCACCATCGAAGAACAGCTGCTCAGCCTGCTGCTGCAATCCGCCCCCGGCGGCCAGCCAGGCCAGGACCATGCCATCGTGGACCAGCCCGCCCTGGCTGGCCCCGTGGTCAACGCCGAAGGCCGCACCGACGTGGTGAGCGACCAGGCGCAGGTCGACGACCTGCTAGCGAGTTTGGGGTTTTGACCCCCGCGGCGCTTCGCGCCACCCCCTTTCAGGGGGCAATGCCAGTGGCCCGGCAAAGCCGGTTCCACGGCATTTCTGGAAAAGCCCTCGTTGGCGCGCCACTGGCTCGGGGATGCCGGGCGTTCTGCGCAGCGGGGTAAAGGAGGAGAACCGGCGAAGCCGGTTCGGGGGACACCCGCGGAGCAGAGCGCCCGGCATCCCCGAGCCCGCGAGGTGACGGGAAAGAAAAGCGCCATTCAAGGGCGTCTTATCGCCCTTTAGTTTTTCCTGGCGGCTTCCAGAATCGGATTCACCGATCGTGTGAACCGCCCATGGACTCCTCCGCCCAAGACAAGAACCTGCCAGCCACCGCGCAGCGCCTGAAAAAGGCGCGCGACGATGGCCAGGTGCCGCGTTCCAAGGATCTGTCCAACCTCGCCGTGCTCGGTGGCGGCGCCCTCATCCTGGTCGCGCTCGCCCCCGTCGGCTTCGAAAAACTGCGCAGCGCCCTGCAAGGCCAGCTGCGCTTCGACCACCAGACCCTGCTCAAACCCGAACTCGCCACCGAACGCCTGGTGGACGGCTTCGCGCAAGGCCTCATGCTCTACCTGCCGCTGGGCGTGGCCGTGCTCGCCATCGTGCTGCTCGCCGCCTTCGGCTCCGGCAGCTGGGCCCTGAGCACCAAGCCCCTCGTGCCCGACCTCAGCCGCATCAACCCGCTCAAGGGCATCGGCCGCCTCTTCACCAAACAACAGCTCTTCGACACCGCCAAGCTGGCCGCCATCTCCGCCATCGTCGGGCTGGTGGCCTGGCAGTTCCTCTCGTCCCACGTGCAGGACTTCGCCATGCTGGTCATGCAGCCGCTGGAATCGGGCCTGGGCCAGCTCGGCCACTGGCTCATGCTCGGCGTGGGCCTGCTGCTGATGGTGGTGGCGCTCGTCGCCGTGATCGACTTCCCGGCGCAGAAATTTTTGCACGCGCAACGCATGCGCATGTCGCACCAGGAAGTGAAACAGGAACACAAGGAAGCCGAAGGCGACCCGCACTTCAAGTCCAAGCGCCGCGCGATGCAGCGCGAGATGGCCCAGCGCAACAGCGTGGGCGCCGTGCCCAAGGCCGACCTGGTGGTCATGAACCCGACCCACTACGCCGTGGCCATCCGCTACGACGACGCCAGCATGAACGCGCCGCGCGTGATCGCCAAGGGCGCCGACCTGCTGGCCATGAAGATCCGCGACGTGGCCAAGGCCCACAAGGTGCCGGTGCTGCAGTCGCCCATGCTGGCGCGCGCGCTCTACGCCCACGCCGAGATCGACGACGAGATCCCTTCGGCGCTCTACACCGCCGTGGCCCAGGTGCTGGCCTACGTGTACCAGCTCAAGGCCGCCATGAAGGGCCAGGGCGCCATGCCCGCCGCGCAGCCCGAACCCCTGGTGCCGCCCGAGCTCGATCCGCACTTCAAGAAACCCGCCAAAGAGGCCTCTGAATGAACCTGCAAGCGCTGCAGCAATGGTTGAACCGCAACGCCAGCTGGGCCGGCGGCCTGGCCGCGCCCATGCTGGTCATCACCATCCTGTCGATGATGGTGCTGCCGCTGCCACCCTGGCTGCTGGACACCTTCTTCACCCTCAACATCGCGCTGGCGCTGGTGGTGATGATGGTGGCGGCCTACATGAAGCGGCCGCTGGACTTCTCGGTCTTCCCCACCGTGCTGCTGCTCACCACGCTGCTGCGCCTCTCGCTCAACGTGGCCTCCACCCGCGTGGTGCTGCTCGAAGGCCACACCGGCCCGGGCGCGGCCGGCGCGGTGATCGAGGCCTTCGGCCACTTCCTGATCGGCGGCAACTTCGCGGTCGGTTTCATCGTGTTCGCGATCCTGGTGGTGATCAACTTCGTGGTGATCACCAAGGGCTCGGAGCGCATCGCCGAGGTCTCGGCCCGCTTCACCCTGGACGCCATGCCCGGCAAGCAGATGGCGATCGACGCCGACCTGAACGCCGGCCTGATCGACGACAAGGAGGCCAAGCGCCGCCGCCGCGAAGTGGGCGAGGAAGCCGAGTTCTTCGGCTCCATGGACGGTGCCTCCAAATTCGTGCGCGGTGACGCCATCGCCGGCATCCTGATCCTGTTCATCAACATCATCGGCGGCTTCATCATCGGCGTGCTGCAGCACGGCCTCTCGGCCGGCCAGGCGGCGGACAACTACATCCTGCTGGCCGTCGGTGACGCGCTGGTGGCGCAGATTCCCTCGTTGCTGATCTCGGTGGCCGCGGCCATGGTGGTCTCGCGCGTGGGCAAGGACGAAGACCTGGGCGTGCAGGTGATGGAGCAGATGTTCCTCTCGCCCAAGGTGCTGGGCATCACCGCCGCCGTGCTGTTCATGCTGGGCATCGTGCCGGGCATGCCGCACCTGGTGTTCCTGAGCTTCGCGGCCATCGCCGGCGGCCTGGCCTACTGGGTGGCGCGCGAGCAGGCCAAGCCCGCGCCCGAACCGGAAGCGCCGGCCGTGCAGGGCGACGGCGAAGCCACCTGGGACGACCTGCAGCCGGTCGACCTGCTGGGCCTGGAACTGGGCTACCGCCTGATCGCCATGGTGGACAAGACCCGCCAGGGCGACCTGCTCACCCGCATCAAGGGCGTGCGCAAGAAGTTCGCGCAGGAGGTCGGTTTCCTGCCGCCCGCGGTGCACGTGCGCGACAACCTGGAGCTGCGCCCCAGCGCCTACCGCATCACGCTGCGCGGCGTGGTGGTGGGCGAGGGCGAGGTGTTCCCGGGCATGTTCCTGGCGATCGACCCGGGTGGCATCGGCACCCCGCTGATCGGCACGCCCACCACCGACCCGGCGTTTGGCCTGCCCGCGCACTGGATCGACGAAAAGCAGCGCGAGAACGCGCAAATGGCCGGTTTTACCGTGGTTGATTCCGAGACCGTGCTGGCCACGCATCTTTCACACTTGATGCAAGTCCAGGCGGCCAAGTTGCTGAGCCGGACGGAGACCCAGGACCTGGTTGAACACGTCACCCGCCTGGCCCCCAAATTGATCGAAGAAGTCGTGCCCAAAATGGTCCCGGTTGCCACCTTCCAGAAAGTCCTCCAGCTGCTGCTGGAAGAGTCTGTGCATGTGCGCGACATCCGCACCATCATCGAATCGCTGGCCGAGCACGCTCCCCACACCACCGACCCGACCGAGCTGGCCCGCCGCGTGCGCATGGCGCTCTCGCCGGCCATCGTGCAGCAGATCTACGGCCCGGTGAAGGAGCTCGAGGTCATCGCCATCGAGCCCGGCCTGGAGCGCCTGCTGATGCAGGCCCTCTCGGGCAGCGCCAACGGCGCGCTGGACCCGGGCGTGGCCGAGATGCTGAGCAAATCCGCCACCGACATCGCCAACCGCCAGGAAGAGAAGGGCGTGCCCGCCTGCCTGCTGGTGCCCGACGCCATCCGCAATGCCATGTCCCGCCTGCTGCGCCGCGCCGCGCCGCGCCTGCAGGTCCTGGCGCACAGCGAAATACCTGAAACCCACCTGATCCGCATCGGCCCGATCCTTGGAGAACTTGCAGCATGAACATCCAACGCTTCATTGCCCCCACGTCCCGCGAAGCCATGAACAAGGCGCGCAAGACCTTTGGCGACAGCGCCGTGATCCTCTCCACCCGCAACACCGCTGAAGGTTTCGAGGTGATGGCCGCCGCCGAGGAAAGCCTGGCTTCGCTGGCCGATCACGCGAACGCCGCGCCGGCCGCCGCCGCTGCTGCTGCCGCGCCCGCCCGTCCCAAGGCCTCCACCACCGGTTCGCTGGCCGCGCCGCAGTCGGTGCAGAGCGACACCGAGACGCTGGCGATGAGCACGCTGTCGTTCCAGGACTATGTGCGCGAACGCATGCTGCGCAAGCGCCGCGAGTCGCTGCACGGCACGCCCGCCGCGGCCGCCGAAACCGCGGCGCCCGCCATCGAGCGCCGCGCGCCGGCCCCGGTCGCCGCGCCGCAGATCGTGACCCGGCCCGAGCCGATCGAGGTGCCGGTGCAGCGCTTCAACCAGCCCGAACCCATCGTGGCGCGCAAGCCCGCCCCGATCCGCACCCGCTCCAGCGAGCCGGCGTGGGAAGACTCGCAGCCGCCGTCCACGCGCTTCCCCAGCCACGACGACAGCCGCATGGCGGTCGAGCTCTCGGCGCTCAAGGACATGATCGAGGAGCGCTTCAACACCCTGGCCTGGCTCGGCTCGTCCAAGCAGAACCCGATCCAGTCCAACCTGATGCTCAAGATGATCCGCGCCGGCTACTCGCCCGCGATGTCGCGCGCCGTGCTCGAGCGCGTGCCGGCCGAGGCCAATGCCGCCGAAGCGGTGCGCTGGCTGATGGATGTGATCACCCGCAACCTCAAGGTCGCGACGCCCGGCGCCGGCCTGTGCGACGAAGGCGGCGTGGTCTCGCTGGTGGGCGCCACCGGCGTGGGCAAGACCACCACCGCCGCCAAGCTGGCCGCGCAGTGCGTCAAACAATACGGTGCCGGCAGCGTGGGCCTGATCACGCTGGACACCTACCGCGTCTCCGGCTTCGAGCAGCTGCGCGCCTTCGGCCGCATGCTGGGCGTTGTCGCCCACCTGGCGCACGACCGCGCCGCGCTCAAGGACCTGCTCAACCTGCTGGGCAACAAGCGCCTGGTGATCATCGACACCGCCGGCCTGGGCCAGCGCGACCAGCGCATCCAGGACATGCTGGACGTGCTCGACATCCCCAAGGTCAAGAAGACCCTGGTGCTCAACGCCGGCTCGCAAGGTGACACGCTGGACGAGGTGCTGACCTCGTTCAAAGCGAGCTCGCTGCACGGTGTGGTGCTCTCCAAGGTGGACGAAGCCGTCAAGCTCGGCCCGTCGCTGGACGCGCTGATCCGCCACCAGGTGGTGCTGCGCGGCGTGGCCAACGGCCAGCGCGTGCCCGAAGACTGGCAGAACGCCGATGCCGCCGCGCTGGTGCGCCTGTCCATGGGCACGCAGGGCAAGTCGGCCTACGACCCGCAACCCACCGACATGGGTTTCTTCTTTGCCCAGGCCTCCGGCCGCGGCATCGACCTGGGGGCGGCCCATGTTTGAACCCGGCTTCGACCAGGCCGCCGGTTTGCGGGGCGAACCGCCCGTGGGCGGGCCGGTGCTGGTGCCGGTGTCCAGCCCGGCGCAGCCCGCGCGCGCCTACGAATGGCTCTGCACGCTGGCCACCGCGCTCACGGCCGAAGGCCGGGCGGTGGTGATCGTCGATGGCACGGCCACCGAAGCCCGCAGCCGCGACCGCCACGACGGCGCCCACCTGGGCCTGATGCGCGTGCTGCAAGACCCCTCCATCGCTCACCTGGAACACCCCCTGGATGGCGCCGACTGGCTCGTGATGCCCGGCGCCGCCGGCCTGCAGGCCTTGCAGGAAACCGCGCAGGCCGCGGGCAGCCAGGTCGCGCTCTCGCGCCTGCTGACGCCGTTCGCCTCGGGCGCGGTGGTGCTGCTGTTCGCGCCCGCCTTCTCGCTGGCCGGTTTGCTGCACGGCCTGGGTGCCCGCGCGCTGGTGCCCGTGATCGAACAACCGCAGTCCAGCATCGACGCCTACGGCGCGGTCAAGCTGCTGGACGCGGCCGGCCTGGCGCCGGTGCTCGCCCCGCTGGCCTCTGGCGCGCCCGCCGCGCTGCAGACCGTGGTGCACACGGTGATCGACACCGCGCAGCGCCACCTCGGCCTGTCGCTGGACAGCTGGCCCGTGGCCACCTGGGCCCTGCGCGCGCAGGAAAGCGCGATCGAGCGGCCCCGCCCGACCCATGCGCACGGCTACCACGGCCTGGTGCCCGGCGCCTCGCGCACCGGCCGCTCCACGGCCGCCGCCCCTTCTCTCTGGAGCTGAAGATGTACACCGCCAAAGGCACCCTCAACCGGGACGACCAGTTGCGCAAATACAGCCCGCTGGTGCGCCGCCTCGCTCACCACATGATCGCCAAGCTGCCGCCCAGCGTGGAGCTCGACGACCTGATCCAGGTCGGCATGATCGGCCTGACCGAAGCCATCGCGCGCTTCGAGCCCACCCAGGGCGTGCAGTTCGAGACCTTCGCCAGCCAGCGCATCCGCGGCGCGATGATCGACGAATTGCGCGAGGGCGACTGGATGTCGCGCGGCTCGCGCAAGAGCCAGAAAGACATCGAGCAGGCCGTGCACCGCCTGCAGCAGAAGCTGCACCGCGTGCCCAAGGAAAGCGAGATCGCCGCCGAGATGGGCATGAGCCTGGCCGACTACCAGCACCTGCTGGCCAAGGTGCGCGGCACCCAGCTCGTGTACCTGGAGGACATCAGCGGCAACAGCGACGACGAAGACGGCTTCCTGGACCGCCACATGGGCGACCACGAGGCCGACCCCTCGGCCGTGCTGCAGGACCACCGCATGCGCACCGCCCTGGTGGCCGCCATCAAGGTGCTGCCCGAGCGCGAGCAGCAGATCATGTCGATGTACTACGAACACGACATGAACCTGAAGGAGATCGCGGCCGTGCTGGGCGTGACCGAGTCGCGCATCTGCCAGCTGCACAGCCAGTCGATCGCGCGGCTGCGCTCCAAGCTGCGGGCGCATTGACGGAAATAGAAACACCCCCCTGCGCCGCTGACGCGACTTCCCCCCTCCGTGGCGCGCCTTCGGCGCTTCGAGGGGGGACGGCAGCTTGGGCCGGCGGAGCCGGACCCTCGCTGCCTCTGGCCAGTGCCGCGCGCCGGTAATGCCTCAGATGCGCTTGAAGAGGCCTGGGTAGTCGAGAACGATGCCGTCTTCGTCCACCGGCAGATCCACCTGGAATCCACTGCCGTCCAGGCTCTCGAAACGGTAGAGCCGCTCGGCCAGGCGCGTGTAGGCCTGGGGCTTGGCCTGCACCGTGAGTTCGGGGGCGCTTACCCAGGCCATGCGGAACTCGCGGCGCTCGCCCACGGCCATCGGCTCGCGCCGGATCGGAAAACTGTTGGTGAAGGGCGTGGGCCAGATGTCGATGTCCAGGCAGCCCTCCAGCTCGCGCAGCGCGCGGTTGTTGCCGTCGTGCCAGTGGCCCTGGCCGTCGGTGCGCAGGCTGAGCGCGCGCGAGGCCTGGGCGGTGTCCACCAGCAGGTCGGCCCGGCGCAACTGCCACGACCGTCCCCAGGCCAGCCGGTAGCTGAGCCGGAACGGGCCGCTGGTTTCATCGAATGCCAGCACCACGGCGCTGGCCTCGGTGTCCGACAGCAGCAGGTGCTCCAGTCCCACGCCCTCGTGGGTCGGGTTCCAGGTGGGCTGCCAGCAGAGGGTGCGGGTGTCGGTGTGGGCCATGGGGAAGCCTACTGCGCCAGCCGCGCTTCCTTCATCACCTCCACCATCTCGGCCTGCAGCTTGGGCATGAAGGCCTGCAGCTGTTGCTGCGAGGCCTCCATGGAGCGCTGCATCACCACCGGCATCTTGGCCACGAAGGCCTGGCCGACCGGGCTCTGGTAGAAGGCGATGAGGCCGTCGACCTCGGCCTGCTCGAAGTTCTCGCGGTAGATCTGCACCATCATGGGCTCCAGCTTGGCCCAGGTGATCTCCTCGCGCATCACCTTGGCCAGCCGTGCCGGTGCCAGCTCCATCACGCGCGCCTGCTGGGCCGTCAGCGCCTTGCCTTTCGTGGCGGCCTGCATGCCCTGGCGGATCATCTGCTCCATGTTGGCGTACAGGGTGTCCATCATCTTGTCCGACTGCGTGACCGACAGCAGCGTAGCGATGGAGGCGTCCGAAGGCGGGGCGGCGTGGGCCGACAGGGTCAGGGTGCCGGTGAGCAGGAGGGCGGCAAGGGTTTGTTTCATGGTCATGGCGGCGGCCTGCGGGTAAGGTTCGGGGAAGGTGATCGGATGATTGAAACACAGCGCCCGGGCCCCGCGTGGGTGGCCGCGTGGGCCGTTTGGAAAGGAGGAGGGATGTCCGCTGGAGACTGGAAAGAGCTGTACCAGGCGGCCTGCGAGGGCCGCATCGAGCTGGTGCGCTACCACGTGAGGGAGCGGGTGAACCTCGACCACGCGCACCCCGAGTACCTGTCCACGCCGCTGGTGGCCTGCATCCTGGCCCGGCAGGAGGCGGTGGCCCATCTGCTGCTGGACCACGGTGCCAACCCGCTGCTGCTGTCCGAGTTCGAGGCCCTCACACCGGTGCAGGCGGCGCGCCAGGCCGGGCTGAGCGGGCTGGAGGCGCGGCTGCGCGCCATGGGGGCGCCGGACCCGGCCGCGCGGCAGCCGGCGCGGGGCGGCTGGCTCGCGCCCCTCCTGGGCCGCTGGCTGTGGTGGGCGAGGTGAACACGGGGTTGTTCGGCCTGGCCTAGGATGTGGGGTCCCCACCTTCACCGAGGTTTTTTTCATGGTTCCCCTGAACGACTGGCTGCTCTTTGCCGGCGCGGCCCTGCTGATGGCGCTGACGCCCGGCCCCAACATGGTCTATCTGATCTCGCGCTCGATCTGCCAGGGCCGACGGGCCGGCGTGATCTCGCTGTTCGGCGTGGTGGCCGGCTTTCTGGTGCACATGTTCACCGCCGCGGTGGGCCTCACGGCGCTGTTCATGGCCGTGCCGCTGGCCTACGAGATCCTGAAGTGGGCCGGCGCGGCCTACCTGCTGTACCTGGCCTGGCAGGCGGTCAAGCCGGGCGCGCGCTCGCCCTTCGAGGCGCGCGACCTGCCGCAGGATTCACCGCGCAAGCTGTTCGCCATGGGCTTTCTCACCAACCTGCTCAACCCCAAGATCGCGGTGTTCTACCTCGCGATCTTTCCGCAGTTCGTCTCGCCCGAGCATGGCTCGGTGTTCGTGCAGAGCGTGGTGCTGGGGCTGACCCAGATCGTGTTCAGTTTCAGCGTCAACCTGAGCATCGCCCTGTCGGCCGCGAAGCTGGCGCGCTGGTTCCAGCACAACCGCCGCTGGCTGGCGGTGCAGCGCTACGTGATGGGCGGTGTGTTGGCCGCGCTGGCGGTGCGGCTGGCTGCCGAGCAGCGCCGCGTGGCCTGACGCGCGGCCATGCTCAAGGTCATCGCCCAGGATTTCATCCGGTTGGAGTGCCTGGCCCAGGTCGAGCCGCTGTACCGCGAACTGGTGGAGAAGACCCGGCAGGAGCCGCTGTGTCTGGCCTACGAGCTCTGCGTCAACCAGAAGGACCCGGGGCATTTCATCTTCATGGAGGCCTGGCCCGACCGGGCCGCGCTGGACGCGCATTGCCAGACCGAGCACTTCCGCCGGCTGGTGCCGCAGATCGACCAATGCCAGCGCCAGGCCGGCACCTTTTTGTTGATGGACGTGGTGGCCTGAAGGCCGTGCCGGGCGCTCAGCCTGCTGCCGGCGCGCGCGCGTAGCTCACGGTCAGCATTTCCCACTGGTGGCCATCGGGCTGGTTCCAGTAGACGATGCGCCCGCCGTGGGCCGTGTCCACCTTCGAATCGACCGGCCCGTGCACCAGGCTGCGGTAGGGAATGCCGGCGGCCTGAAGGCGCGCGAGAATGGCGTCGAACGCGTCGTCGCTCACGCGAAACGCGAAGTGGATGTTGGGCACGGGCCCATCCCACTGATCGAAGTCGAGGGTCAGGCCGTCGTTGACGTAAACCGGCGCGAACGGCCCGATGCCGCTGGCGGACCAGGGCACGCCGAGCAGCTCGGCGAGTTGCCGCGCGGCGGCGATCTTGTCGCGAGACGGCACGAGCAGGTGATCGAGTTGAATGTTCATCGCGATGCCGCCGTGCGCCTGGGCCGTCGGAGTTCAGTAGGAGCGCAGCGCGATGCCCCAGTGGCCGGCGGAGCGGGTCACGATCCAGAGGTTGTGGTACCGGTTGAGCACCTCGCCCGCCGCGGTGCGCCCGGTGTAGTCCACCAGGAAGTGCACCTTGTCGGCGCTTGCCAGCACGGGGGTGATCGACTCGGTTTGTGTGCGCGCCCAGCCCGTGGCGCGCAGGCTGGCGAAAAAGTCGCTCGGGAGCTGGCCCGGCGCGAACCATTCCAGGCGGTGCGAACCGGAGAGCATGGTGTGCGGGAAGTTGAGCTCGGCATCCATGCCGGTCAGATCTTCGGCGTTGAAGGCGGTGGCGAAACGGTCGATGCAGGCCCAGGCTTCCACCGTGTCTGCGCTGTTCAGACTGTCGGGGGTGGGGTTCTCGTTCATGGCTGGAGCGAAAAATGGATCACTTGTCCATCATGTTGGCGCCCGCGCAAAAAGGCGTCAACCCTGCTGGCAGAGCGCGCCGGGATGTTCCCAGCCGGAGCCATTGCGGGGCCATTCGACCAGCACGCCTTCTTCGGTCTGGGCCACCACGCGGCCGTCCACGCGGTCCAGGCTGCCTTTGTGAAGGCGGTTGACACGGGCGCCGGCAGCGAACTGGGGCGTCTGGAAATAGGATTTGAGCAATTCGATCATGGTGTGGGTCTCGGGATCGGGATGAGGGTCAGAAGGCGCCATGGTGGTGGTGGCCTCGGTGGGCCTGGTCCCAACGGCGTTGCATGTCCTCCAGCTGGTGGAGGCTCTTGGCGGTGCTGAGGTATTCCTCCAGCCCGTCGGAAGCGCCGGCGGCAGCGCGGCGGAAAAAGTGGCCAACGGCACCAGCCAGTCGGGTCCACAAGGAAGTGATGAGGGTGTTCATGGCAATCAATCTAAGGGTTAACCCGTATTTTAGAAGGGCTGCCGCTAAAAAGGTACATCCATCAGATTGGCTAATGAGATATCAGAGGCGATCTCTCAAAGCACCTTCTGGACACGGATGGATTCTGTAGACGTAAAAAAACCGGCAGATGCCGGTTTTGACGGGAGAAGAAGAGACTCAGGCGGTCAGGAAGCCGCGCCCCGCGCCGCCGAGCGGTGAGGGTTTGACCATGCGGCCGTAGGTGGGCTGGCGCTGCAGCGACTGTTGGGGCAGCAGGCTGGCGACCGCGCGTTCGTTCTGGGCGTTGGAGCGCAGCACGGCCTGGCGCAGCTGGGCGAAACGCTGCGCGGCGCTCTGGGTGTCGCGGCGCAGCGCGCTGTCGGGGTCGGCGAAAGCCGGCGTGCGGGGGGCTTGCTGCAGCACCGCCTGCATGGCCGCGCTGGCCTGTTCCACACCGGGCGCATCGCCGCGCAGCAAGGCGGCTTCGAGCGCATCGAGTTCGGCCTGCAACGAGTCGATCCAGGGTTGGTGGGGCGTCGTCGTTGCGGCTGAGGTCATGGTGCGGTCGGTGGGGGGTGGAGAAATCAGGCCTTGCTGCCGTTGAGCATTTCGGCGGCGTTGGCCAGCATCTTGTCGGCGATGGCTTCGGGGTTCACCTGGAAGGTGCCGTTGGCGATCGCCGCTTTCATGGCTTCGACTTTTTCCGTGTTGAACACCTCGTTGCCGCCCGAGCCCAGGGCCGAGACGGTGGAGGGGGACAGCGTCACGGTCACGCCCTGCGGCTTGGCCGTGGGGGCGCCTGCGGCGGCCAGTTCGGCGACCGCTGCGGGTTTTTCGGCGGCCTTCTGGGGACCACCGGCCACGGAACCTATATAGGAATCGGGTGACGAATCGACTTTCATTTCACGCTCCAAACCCCGTAGTCAGGGTGATGTGTGAGAACTATCGACCTGGGTGGAACGAACTTTAGGCATTTTTGAGGAGCCGGTTCGGGCAATCCGTCACGTTGGCGGGGCCGTCGCGGACGTCCGGCTCAAAGCGCCATCTCAACGGTCTGGTCTTCCTGCACCAGACCGGTGACCACCCGCCCGCCGGGCAGGCGGATGCGGGCGGACTGCCCGACCAGGCCGGCGGTGAGCGCCAGGCCGGTCACGGAAATGCTGAACCCGGTGCCGCTGCTGTTGACCCGCACCTGGTCGCCCGCGGCGAAGGCCTTGGTCGGGCGCACCATGTTCTGGCGGATCGCCAGGCCCGGGGTGAGGGCGAAGGCGGTTTCCTGGCCGATCCACATCTCGGGGCGGGCCAGCACCGTGGCGGGGCTGGCCGCCCAATCCACTTCGGCCAGTTCGGCGTCTTCTTGAGTGAGGGTGGCACCGGCGTCCACCGGGCGCTTGATCACCCAGGCCGGGCCGAAGGCCTTGACCGTGACCGGCACGAAGACGTTCCAGCGCGAAGGGCCCTCGACGCAGCGCAGGCCGATGCGGCTGCGGCCCCACAGGCGCGAGCCGGCCGGCAGGTGGGGCTCGACCCTGGCGCAGGGCGCCAGGCGCAGGCGGGTGTCGAGCGCGCCCATCACGACCTCGGTGCGCAGGGGCAGGGCCTCGTCTTTCGGGATCGCGGCCTCCAGCGCGGGCTGCAGCCACGCGCGCGCGGTCTTCTCCAGTTCGTCGGTCTGGTTGTTCGCGTGGGCCGTGCCCAGGCCCGGCAGCAGCAGGGCCAGGGCCCAGCCGCAGGCGGCGAGCAGGCGGTGCAGGGTGGGGCGCATGGGCGGTCTCCGATGGGTGGTCAGGCCTGCACTGTAGGCCGGCGGCCGCCCGGACAAAGGCGGGAAATGGCTTGCAAAGCGGCGCTTGTTCCGGCCATTGGCGACCCTCAAGATTTCCATAATTCGTCCAACCCCCGGTATCTGGGCCTCCCTCTGGAGACCCGAGCCGGCCCCCAACCTTGCTGGAGTGGACGATGCTTGAACAGATGACCGGCCGGCTGGACTTCCATGCCAACGCCCTGCTGCTGCGCTCGCAGCGCCAGCAGGTGATCGCCAGCAACATCGCCAACGCGGACACGCCCGGCTACGTCGCGCGCGACTTCGATTTCGCCAGCGCGCTCAAGAATGTCTCGGGCATGCAGACCGGCGCCACCGCCGGCGTGACCCAGACCAACGCCCAGCACATGCGCCTGGGCACCACCAGCGCGGGCCCGGCCCGGCCCGACATGGCCTACACGGTGCAGACCCAGCCCAGCCAGGACGGCAACTCGGTCGACCTCGACCGCGAGCGCGCCAACTTCGTGGACAACAGCGTGCGCTACGAGTCCACGCTGCGTTTCATCAATGGCCACGTGAAGACCATGCTCAGCGCCATCACCGGCCAATGAGCTGAAAGGACCCTGTCATGTCGATGTTCTCCATCTTCGGTGTCTCGGGCAGCGCGGTCAGCGCGCAGTCCCAGCGCCTCAACGTGGTGGCCTCCAACCTGGCCAACGCCGACGCGGTGGCCGGCCCGGACGGCCAGACCTACAAGGCGCGCCACATCCTGTTCCAGACCGTGCCCATGGGCGGCGAGGGCAATGCGGGCGTGAAGGTGCAGAACATCGTGGAGAGCGACGCCCCGGGCCGCCGCGTGCACAACCCCACGCACCCCAGCGCCGACGCCGAAGGTTATGTGACGCACGCCAACGTGAACCCGGTCGAGGAGATGGTCAACATGATCTCGGCCTCGCGCTCGTACCAGAACAACGTCGAGGTCATGAACACGGCCAAGTCGCTGTTGCTCAAGACCCTGCAAATGGGGCAATGAGCCCGACTTTTGGAAAGACCTGACCCATGTTCATGACCCCCATCGACATCAGCAAGCTGGGCAACACGCCCGGCAGCACGACCGGCACCTCGGCCCAGAACAGCATGGACCCGAAGGCCTCGCAGGACCGCTTCCTCAAGCTGCTGGTCGCGCAGCTCAACAACCAGGACCCGTTGAACCCGATGGACAACGCGCAGATGACGACCCAGATGGCGCAGATCAACACGGTCAGCGGCATCCAGGAACTCAACGCGACGCTCAACAACATGGCCGCGCAGTTCTCCTCGCAGACCGCGCTGCAGGGCACCTCGCTGATCGGCCGCGAGGCCCTGCTGCCGGGCGACAAGCTCACCTTCAAGGACGGCCAGGCCAAGGCGGCGTTCTCGCTCGACACCAAGGCCACCGACGTGAAGGTCGACATCATGGGCACCAACGGCGAGGTCATCAAGACCGTCGAGATGGGCGCGCTGGGCAGCGGCCTGCACCGCTTCAACTGGGACGCCGAGGGCGTGGACCCTGCGACGGTCAAGGGCTTCAAGGTGCGCGCGGTCGACGGCAGCGAACCCGTGGACACCGTGTCGCTGCAGCGCATGACCGTGGACTCGGTGAGCTTCTCCGGCGGCTCCATCTACATGCTGCTGCAGGACGGCAGCACCCGCGCCTACAACGACGTGCTCGCGTTCATGTGAGCGCCTGAGCCTTTTCCCACACACCGCTTTCCCCTCCTAAGGACATCACCATGGCATTCCAGCAAGGACTCTCCGGCCTGAACAGCGCCAGCCGCAACCTCGACGTGATCGGGCACAACATCGCCAACGCCAACACGGTGGGCATGAAGAGCTCGCGCGGCGAGTTCGGCGAGCTCTACGCCAGCTCCGTGAACGCGGCCGGCGGCGTGAACTCCGGCATCGGCGTGGCGCTGACCACCGTGTCGCAGCATTTCACGCAGGGCAACATCACGGTGACGGGCAACGACCTGGACGTGGCCATCAACGGCTCGGGCTTCTTCGAACTCAACATGCCCAATGGCACGGTCGCCTACAGCCGCGCCGGCATGTTCAAGCTCGACAGCAGCGGCAACATCATCACCAACGGCGGCGCCAACCTCATGGGCTACCCGACCGCGCCCGATGGCACGCGCCTGAGCTTCGACACGCAGCCGCTGCGCCTGCCCACCGGCGGCCCGATCCCCGCGCGCCAGACCACCAATATCCTGGCCGAATTCAACCTCGACGCGCGCGCACCGGTGGCCTCCACGCAGACGCCGCCCACGCCGCTGTCCACCTACGGCACGTCCCTGGTCGCCTACGACTCCCAGGGCCTGGAGATCCCGGTGGCGCTGAGCTTCGAGAAAATCGGCAACAACCAGTGGAACGTGTACACCGGCGTCAACGGCGCCGACCCCGCGGCGTCCACGCCCTTCGTCGTGAGCTTCCTGCCGGACGGTTCGCTCGATCCGGCCTCGACGATTCCGCAGCTCACGCTGACCTCGCCCAACGACCCCACGGTGACCTTCAACGTCGATCTCGACTTTGGTGCCGCGACGCAGTTCGGCACCAACTTCGCCGTGAGCGACCTGGACCAGGACGGTTACCGCCCGGGCCAGTTCCTGGGCCTGAAGATCGGCGAGGACGGTCTGGTCAGCGGCCAGTACTCCAACGGCGAAACCCGCGCCGCGGGCCAGATCGCGCTGGTCAACTTCCGCAACACGCAAGGCCTGCAGCCCACCGGCGGCGGCAACTGGACGGCCACCTTCACCTCGGGCGACCCGCTGCACGGCGAGCCCGGCACGGGCAACTTCGGCGCCCTGCGCTCGGGGGCGCTGGAAGACTCCAACGTCGACATCACGGCCGAGCTGGTCAACATGATGACCGCGCAGCGCACCTACCAGGCCAACGCCCAGACCATCAAGACGCAGGACCAGGTGCTGAGCACCCTCCTGAACATGCGCTGATCCAGATCCGCGCCTGAGCTGAACGAAGGAGCCCCGCATGGACCGCATGATCTACACCGCGATGACCGGCGCCAACGCCGCGCAGTACCGGCAGCAGGTGCTGGCCAACAACCTGGCCAACGTGTCCACGCCGGGCTTTCGCGCCGAACTCTCGACCTTCCGCGCGGTGCCGGTGCGCGGCGACGGCGCGAGCACGCGCGTGTTCGCCCTGGAAGCCACGCCCGGCCATTCCGACCTGCCCGGTTCGATCGCCGCCACCGGCCGCAACCTGGACGTGGCCGCGCGCGGCAACGCCTATTTCGCGGTCCAGGGGCTGGACGGCACCGAGGCCTACACCCGCGCGGGCGCGCTCGAAGTCAACCAGGACGGCACCCTGGTCAGCGGCCAGGGCCTGCCCATGTTGGGCGATGGTGGGCCGATCGTGGTGCCCGAAGGCGCGCGCGTGGACATCGCCTCCGACGGCACCGTGAGCACGCGCGTGGGCAACCAGCCTTCGCAGACCGTGGGCCGCCTCAAGATGGTCATGCCCGACGCCGACAACCCGCTGCGCCGCAGCGAGGACGGCCTGTTCCGCGGCCCGCAGGGCGACCCGCTGCCCGCGAGCGACGTGGCCCGCCTGCAGGACGGCGCGCTCGAAGGCTCCAACGTCAATCCCATGGAGGCCATGGTCGGCATGATCGCCGTGGCCCGCCAGTTCGAGGTGCAGATGCGCATGCTGCAGAACGGCGAAACCAATGACAAGACCGCCAGCCAGCTGCTGAGCATGAACGGCTAATCACTTTCCCCTTGCGGAGCACACCATGATCAATTCGCTGATGATTTCCAAGACCGGCATGCAGGCGCAGCAGATGCAGCTGGACGTGATCTCGAACAACCTGGCCAACGTCTCCACCAACGGCTTCAAGCGCGCCAACGCGGTGTTCGAAGACCTGATGTACCAGAACCTGCGCCAGGTGGGCGCCAACACGGCCGAGCAGGCCGAGCTGCCCACGGGCCTGCAGGTGGGGCTGGGGGTGCGCACCGTCGCCACCTCGCGCAACTTCTCGCAGGGCAGCCTGCAGCAGTCGGACAACCCGCTGGACATCGCGGTCAACGGCAACGGCTTCTTCCAGGTCGAGATGCCCGACGGCACCACCGCCTACACGCGCGACGGCAGCTTCAAGGCCGACGCGCAGGGCCGCATCGTCACCAACAGCGGCTACCCGCTCACCGCCGGCATCACCGTGCCGGCCGAGGCGCAGAGCATCACCGTCTCGTCCGATGGCGTGGTCACTGTCAAGCTGCCGGGCAACCCCGCGCCGCAGCGGGTGGGCGCCATCGAGCTGGCCAGCTTCATCAACCCGGCCGGCCTGGAGCCCATGGGCCAGAACCTCTACGCCGAGAGCCTGGCGTCGGGCAACCCCATCAACGGCGCACCCAACTCGGCCGGCATGGGCTCGCTGATGCAGGGCTACGTCGAAACCTCCAACGTCAACGTGGTGCAGGAACTGGTGACCATGATCCAGACCCAGCGCGCGTATGAAATGAATTCCAAGGCGATCCAGACATCCGACCAGATGCTGCAGCGCCTGAGCCAGCTGTAAGGACCCGCCATGTTGCGTTTCGCCCTCATCCTGTCGCTCGCCGTGCTCGCCTCCGGTTGCGAAACCCTGCAGCGCACGCCCCAGGTGGACCTGGTGCCGGCCCAGCCGGTGCGCTACGCGCAGCAGGCCCCCATGGCCGCGCCCACTGTCACCGTCGCGCCCAGCGGCAGCCTGTTCCAGGCCGTGAGCTACCGGCCCGCGTTCGAAGACCCGCGCGCGCGCATGCCAGGCGACATTCTCACGGTGCAGATCACCGAGCGCATCAACGCGACGCAGAAGTCCTCGTCGTCGGTGGACCGCACCGCCAACGCATCGGCCGGTGTCTCCGCGCTGCCCTTCATCAGCCCCAGCAGCTCGCTGCTGGGCAAGCTCGACGTGGGCGCGAATTCGTCCAACAAGTTCGCCGGCAACGGCGAGACCGAGAACGCCAACACCTTCACCGGCTCCATCACCACCACGGTGCAAGAGGTGCTGCCCAACGGCCACCTGCTGGTGGTGGGCGAGAAACAGATCGGTGTGAACCAGAACGTGGACGTGCTGCGGTTCTCCGGCACGGTGGACCCGAAACAGATCCGCCCCGGCAACGTGGTCGCCTCCACCCAGGTGGCCAATGTGCGCATCGAGTCGCGCGGGCGCGGCCAGCAGGGCGAAGCGCTCTCAATTGGCTGGTTGGCACGGTTCTTTTTGACCGTTCTCCCGTTCTGATGCCGTTGCATGATGGCTCACCCCTTTGCTGGGGCTCCGTGGGAACCATGACATGACTATCGACCGACTGTTCCGAAACTTGATGCTGTTGTGTGGCGTGCTGCTCTGCCTGCCCGCCGCCGCCCAGGCGATCCGCATCAAGGAAATCGCGGCGGTGCAAGGCGTGCGCAGCAACCAGCTGACCGGCTATGGCCTGGTGGTGGGGCTGGACGGCACCGGTGACCAGACCACGCAGATGCCCTACACCACGCAGAGCCTGAACAACTACCTGCAGCAGCTGGGCCTCTCGTTGCCGCCGGGCACGAACATGCAGTTGAAGAACGTGGCGGCCGTGATGGTCACCGCGCAACTGCCCGCCTTCGCCCAGCCCGGCCAGGCCATCGACGTGACCGTGTCCTCGGTCGGCAACGCCAAGTCGCTGCGCGGCGGCACGCTCATCACCACACCGCTCAAGGGCGCCGACGGCGAGATCTACGCGCTCGCGCAAGGCAACCTGCTGGTCGGTGGCGCGGGCGCCTCGGCCGGCGGCAGCAAGGTGCAGGTCAACCACCTGAGCGCGGGCCGCGTGCCCGGTGGCGCGCAGGTGGAGCGCGCGGTGGCCACACCCTTCGCCCTGGGCGACACCATCGACCTGGGCCTGAACTCCAACGACTTCCAGACCGCCAGCCGCGTGACCGACGCCATCAACAAGGTGATGGGTGCCGGCGTGGCCAGTGCCATGGACGGCCGCGTGGTGCGCCTGCGCGCGCCGGCCGACCCGAGCCAGCGCGTGAGCTTCCTGGCCAAGGTGGAAGACATCCGCCTGGACGCCACCATCCCCATGGCGCGCGTCATCATCAATTCGCGCACCGGCTCCATCGTGATGAACCAGGCCGTCACGCTCGGCGCCTGCGCCGTCTCGCACGGCAACCTCTCGGTGAGCATCAGCTCCACCCCGGTGATCAGCCAGCCCAACCCGCTGTCCGTGGGCGGGCAGACCGTGGTGACCGAGAAGGCCGACATCCAGATCCGCCAGGACAAGGGTTCGCTCGTCAAGATCGACACCGCGCCGCAACTCTCCGACGTGGTGCGCGCCCTGAACTCGCTCGGCGCCACGCCGCAGGACCTGCTCGCCATCCTCCAGGCGATCAAGGCGTCCGGCGCGATGAACGCGGAGCTGGAGGTCATCTAAGTGAACACGCGTCCGCTCACGCCCAGCGGCCTGGCCGCCGACCCGACAGCGCTCAACGCGCTGCGCTATGGCTCGGGCAAGGGCGATGACAAGGCCGCGCTGAAAGAAGCGGCCAAGCAGTTCGAATCGCTCTTCATGCGCGAACTCATCAAGAGCATGCGCGAGGCGACACAGAAGTCCGGCCTGATGGACGGCGAGGGCAGCAACCTGGGCATGGACCTGCTCGACCAGCAGTTCTCGGTGCAGCTCTCGGGCCTGCCCGGCGGGCTGTCCGAAGCCATCGAGCGCCAGCTCGGCCGCCAGATGACCAACACCGACGCCACCCGGGGTGGCGGCAGCGGCGCCCTCTCCGCCACCGGCGACACCAGCACCGTGGGCCGCGCGAACGCGGGCCCGCGCCAGGCCGGTTTCGTGGAGCAGCACAGCGAGGCCGCGGCCACCGTGGCGCGCGAGTCCGGCATTCCCGCCAGCTTCATGATCGGCCAAGCCGGCCACGAGACCGGCTGGGGCCGCAGCGAGATCAAGCATGCCGACGGCACGCCCTCGCACAACCTGTTCGGCATCAAGGCCACGGACAGCTGGAAGGGCAAGGTCGCCGAGATCACGACCACCGAGTACATCAACGGCGAGCCGCGCAAGGTGACGGCCAAGTTCCGCGCCTACGACTCCTACGCCGATTCGTTCCGCGACTACGCGCGCCTCATCGGCAACAGCCCACGCTACGAAGGCGTGATGGACCAGCTGCATTCCGTGCAAGGCTTTGCCAGCGGCCTGCAGAAGGCCGGCTACGCCACCGACCCCCAGTACGCGGCCAAACTCAGCCGCGCGATCAACTCCACCCTGAGCCTGCAGCGGGCGCAGGGCTGAAAGAGAGCACGCCATGTCCGCCCTCAACATCGGCGCCCGCGCGCTCAATGCCAACCTCGCGGCCCTGCAGGTCATCGGCAACAACATCGCCAACGTCAACACGCCCGGCTATTCGCGCCAGAACGTGATCCAGCAGTCGTCGGGCTACCAGCAGATGGGCAACGGCTACTTCGGCATGGGCGTGGAGATCGCCACCGTCGAACGCTCGCACAACCAGTACCTCACGCGCGAAGCGCAGAAGGCCGGCTCCGTGGCCTCCGCCGATGCGCTGCGCTATGCGCGCCTGCAGCAGCTGGAAAGCGCCTTTCCCACCGGCTCGGCGGGCCTGGGCACGGCGCTCAACGACATGCTCAACGCCTGGACCGACGTCTCATCCTCGCCCGGCAACCTGACCGCGCGCGTGGTCGTGATCGCCAAGGGCGAAGAACTCGCCTCGCGCCTGCGCAACACCGCCAGCCAGATCGACTCGCTGCAGCACACCACCAAGCAGCAGGTCGGTGGCGCGGTCAACATCATCAACGGCCTGGCGCAGGACCTGGCCAAGGTCAACGCGCGCATCACCGAGAGCCAGGGCAACGGCCACACACCCAACGACCTGCTCGACCAGCGCGACAAGATCCTGGGCGACATCAACAAGTACGTGCAGACCACCAGCGTGCCCGCGGCCGACGGCAGCGTGAGCGTGTTCATCGCCGGCAGCCAGCCGCTCGTGCTGGGCACGCGCGCCAACGCGCTGGCCGTGGGGCAGGACAGCACCGACAGCGCGCGCGTGGCGCTCTCGTTCGTGCAGGGCGGCGTGAGCACACCGATCCCGGACGCCAGCCTGGGTGGCGGCGAACTCGCCGGCCTGATGCGCTTCATGAACGAAGACCTGGTCGACGTGCAGAACCTGCTGGGCCGCATGGCCCTGGCCACGGCCACCACGGTGAACAACCAGCACAAGCTGGGCGTGGACCTGCAGGGCAACCCGGGCCAGAACTTCTTCAACCAGCCCGCTGGGGCCGTGGGCCTGCCCCGGCCGGGGAACAACGGCACCGCCGAAATCAGCGCCAGCGTGGCCGACCCGACCGCGCTCGTCGCCTCCGACTACGAACTGCGTTTCGAGACCGGCGGCATGAGCGTGGTGCGCCTGTCCGACGGCACCTCCACCCCCGTGACGTCCCTGCCCGCCGTGGTCGATGGCCTCACCTTCAACCTCGACAACGGCGCCGGCTCGCCGGGCGACCGCTTCCTGGTGCGCCCCTACGCCGCCGCCGCGCGCGACCTGCAGGTGGCGATCGGCTCGCCCGACAAGCTGGCCGCGGCCAGCCCGGTCATGGTCACGCCCGGCACCGGCAACTCCGGCGGCCTGAGCGTGGAGAGCCTGTACGCCTCGTCGGCCTCGCCCAACCTCACCGACCCGGTCACCATCACCTTCCTGGCCGACGGCAGCTTCACCGCCACCGGCCTGGGCCCGGGCAACCCGCCGCCCGACAACCCCGGCCCGCCGCCGAGCTACAACTTCAAGCCGGGCCAGTCCATCACCCTCAACGGCTGGAGCCTCACCATGCGCGGCAGCCCGGGCGCGGGCGATACCTTCAGCATCGGCGCCGCGCCCGCTGGCGCGATCTCGCAGAACGCGGGCAACGGCGCCGGCATGCTGGGCCTGCGCGACCTGCCCACCTACGGTGGCGTGCCGCTCTCCGATGGCTACGTCAGCCTGTTCTCCGACATCGGCACGCGCGTGCAGGGCGCCAAGTTCGCCGCGGACTTCTCGGCCAACGTCGCCAACACCGCCGAGACCGCGCGCGCCAACGTGGCCGGCGTCAACCTCGACGAAGAAGCCGCGCGCCTGCTGCAGTACCAGCAGGCCTACCAGGCCTCGGCGAAATTCCTCCAGATCGCCCAGAGCACCTTCGACAGCCTGTTGCAGACCGTGGGTCGCTAGATATGAACACCCCCCTGCGCCGCTGCGCGGCTTCCCCCCTCTCTGGCGCGCCTTCGGCGCTTGGAGGGGGGACGGCATCTTGGGCCGGCGGAGCCGGACCCTCGATGCCTCTGGATGGCGCTCGGCTCGATCTCGAGCTTCGGAAAGATTGAGGAAAATTCATGCGAATCTCCACCGCCCACAGCTACGACAACACCATCGCCATCCTGACCCGCCGCCAGGCCGAACTGGCCGCGCAGCAGGAGCGCGTGTCCACCGGCCTGCGCGTGCAGAAGGCCAGCGACGACCCGGTGGCCGCCACGCTGGCCGAAACCGCCGCCAACCGCCTGGCCCGCACCACGGCCGACATGCGCGCGCTGGAAGCCTCGCGCGCCAGCCTGCAACAGGCCGAGAGCGGCCTGAAGGAATCGGGCGACCTGATCCAGCGCGTGCGCGACCTGCTGGTGACCGCCGGCAACGCCACCTTCACCGACGCCGAACGCGAAGACGTGGCCAAACAGCTCGAAGGCCTGCGCGAGCAGCTCATCGCCGTGGCCAACCGCAAGGACAACGCCGGCCGCACCCTCTATGGCGGCCTGGGCGGTTCTTCCACGCCCTTCGTGGACCTTTACGGCCCCAGCGGCAGCGGCGTGCAGTTCGACGGCCAGCGCGGCCAGGCCGCCGCCGGCAACAGCTCGCTGCCGCAGGCGCTCGACGGCGACGCCATCTGGATGCGCGTGCCCCAGGGCAATGGCACCTTCACGCTCGGCGTGCCCACCAGCAACGCCGGCAACGTGAGCACCACCATGGGCAACGTCACCAACGCCGCCGCGCTCACCGGCGACGACTACGACATCACCTTCGCCGAGGTCGGCGGCGTGATGCAGTACACCGTGACCAACGCCACCACGGGCACGCCGGTGCCCGGCCATGTCGGCCAGCCCTACGTGGCCAACAAGACCATCGAATTCGACGGCATGTCGCTGGAGCTGCGCGGCAAACCCGCCGCCGGCGACCGCGTGGAACTGCGGCCCGTGACCACCACCACCGACATCTTCTCGGTCGTGCAGAACGCCGTGGACGCGCTGCGCTACAACGGCCCCAACGAAAGCGCGTACCACGCCCAGGCCATGGCGCGCGCCATGACCGAGGTGGACGCCGGGCACGACCGCGTGCTCGCCGCCCGAGGCCGGGCCGGTGAATGGCTCAACCGCGCCGACTCGCTCAACGCCCAGATGGAAGACGGCTCGATTGCCCTCAAGACCGAGAACGCCCGCCTGGTCGAACTTGACCCGATCAAGGGCCTGTCCGACCTGCAGACCCAGCAGCTCGGCCTGGAGGCCGCCATCAAGACCTACGCACAGGTGCAGCGCCTGTCGCTCTTCCAGGTGATCAATTGACCTGCGTTCCCCTCTTCTCATGATCATCAGCCATACCGTGTTGGACAGCATCGCACTGGGCTACGAGCCCGTGTGGAACCGCGCGCGCGAACTCGCCGCCGTGCGCATGGGCGTGCGCGCCGTGCACCCCGAATCCGTCGACGCGGCCCATCTCATGCAGGCCCTGGGCGACGACTGGCCCGCCAGCGCGCCGGTGCTCATCCTCAGCGTGGACAGCCCTCGGCTGCTGCAGCAGGCGCTGGCCTGCGCGCCCGTGCAGAACACCTGGCTCGAAGTGCCCGCCGCCCTGTTCGAACAGCCCGAGACCCTGGCCCGCCTCACGGCCGGGGCCCGGCGCGGGCACCGGCTGCTGCGCCGCACCGACCTGGCCGCCGTGCGCGGCGAGGGCCTGGCCCCGGCCGATGCGCGCAACCTGCTCAAACTCGGCGCCGAATCCGTGCCCGCCGGCCTGATCGGCCAACTGGTCGAAGGCGTCACCACGCAAACCCTGGCGCGCCAGTGCCTGGACGACGCCGGCGCCTGGGGCGTGCTCGGCTGGCCCGACAGCGACGTGCTGCACGCGCACCGCCACCAGCCGCTGAACTACGACGGTGCCGTGGTCAAGCAGATCCTCATGGCCATCGGCGACGAAGACTGCTCCATCGAACACCTGGAACGCCTGGTGCGGCAAGACCCGGTGCTGGTCTACCGCATCCTGCTGATGGTCAACTCCGCCGCCTTCGGTGGGCGACATGAAATCGGCTCGCTGCGCCACGCCTTGATGATGCTGGGCTTTCGCGAGCTGGGCCGCTGGCTGGCCGAACAGCTGCCCAGCAGCGAAGCCGACCGCGACCTGCACCCCGTGCGCTACGCCATGGTGATGCGCTCGCGCCTGGCCCAGCACCTGCTGGCCACCGGCTCGGAAGACAACCTGCGTGGCGAGGTCTACACCACCGCCTTGCTCTCGCAACTCGACCGCCTGCTGCACCAGCCGCTGGGCGAACTGCTCAACCGCCTGCCCCTCTCGGGCCGGGTGTTCGACGCCGTGCTGCGCCACGACGGCCCCTACCACCCGCTGCTCGACGTGGCGCGCGCCCTGGGCGAACCCGCCCAGCTGCACCGCCTGCCGGCGGTGTGCCAGCGCCACGACATCAGCCTGGAGCACGCCAACCGCGCGCTCATCCGCATGCTGGCCACCAGCCGCGACCACGCCAGCCCGAGGTCCGAGCGACTGACCTAGCGAGCCCGGGCGGCGCGCTACGATGGAGACCATCATGACCTCCGCGCCCCCCGCCTCCAC
>NZ_JBYTAE010000067.1:0-37543 GCF_058787875.1 Hydrogenophaga sp. FW305-3-2-15-A-LB1
GGTGGCCACGCTGCCGTCGAGTGGGTTGCGGCGTTCGAAGGTGGCGCCCTTTTCGGCCGTGACTTTGAGGCCGTTGATGAGCATGGACAGATCGGACATCGGGTTTTCTCCTGGGTGTTTTGGGGTGTTCAGTGGGTGGCGGCAGTGACGGCCACGGCCTTGCGGCGTTGCACGGCATCGGCCGCGCTGGTGGTGCCGCTGGCGGGGTCTTTGTCGGCGCCGAGGTAGGCCTCGCGGATGACGGTGGAGCGCGCGAGCAGCTTCGCCGGGCCGCTGGCGACGAGCGTGCCGCGTTCGAGCACGTAGCCCCGGTCGGCGACGGCGAGGGCCTTCTTCACGTTCTGCTCGACCATGAGCACGGTGGTGCCGGCGTCAGCGATGCGGCGCACGATGGCGAGCAGTTCATCGACCATGCGCGGCGCGAGGCCGAGCGAGGGTTCGTCGAGCATGAGCAGGCGCGGCGCGCACATCATGGCGCGGGCCACGGCCACCATCTGCTGTTCGCCGCCGCTCATGGTGCCGGCGAGTTGCGTGGCGCGTTCCTTGAGTTTGGGGAAGTCGGCGAAGGCCTGTTCGAGCCGTTGCGCGCGCTCGGCCTTGGGCACGAGCCAGCCGCCGAGTTCGAGGTTTTCCGTCACCGTCATCTGCGGGAACAGCTGCCGGCCTTCGGGCACCAGGGCCACGCCAGCCTGCACGATCTCGTGGGTTTTCTCGGCGAGTTCCTGGCCGTCGAGCAGCACGGTTCCGCTGCGCGGGATGAGGCCGTTGAGGGCCTTGAGCAGCGTGGTCTTGCCCGCGCCGTTGGAGCCGAGCACGACGGTGAGGCCGGGCTGGATGTCGAGCTTGACGCCGCGCAGCACGAGGAAGGCGCCGTAGCCGGCGGACAGGCCGTCGACCTTGAGGCGCGCGCGCGCGCCGCCGCCGAGTTCGAAGGGGGTGGGTCGGTACCACATCATGCGGCGGCCTCTTCTTCTGCGGCTGCTTCGTTCATCTCGTCGCCCAGGTAGGCCTCGATCACTTCGGCGTTGCGCACCACTTCGGTGGGCGTGCCATCGGCGATCTTGCGGCCCTGGTGCAGCACGATCACGCGCTCCACGTGGCGCAGCAGGGTGGTGACGGCGTGTTCGATCCAGACCACGGTGAGGTCGAGCTCGTCGCGCAGGCGGCGGATGAGGCGCGCCATGTCCTCCACCTCGTTTTCGGTGAGGCCGGCGGCCACTTCGTCGAGCAGCAGCAGGCGCGGGCGCGTGGCCAGGGCCATGCCGATTTCGAGCAGGCGCTGTTGCGAAGGCGTGATGGCGGCGGCGGGCAGATCGGCCTGCGCGCCCAGGCCGATGAGGCCGAGGATGCTTTCCGGCGTGCGCAGCACCCAGGGCACGGAGGCTTCTTCGCCCCACAGGATGTACTTGCGCGGGCGGCGACCGGCGAACTTGAGGCCGAAGGCGATGTTGTCGCGCACGGCCATGTCGCCGAAGACGCGCGGCGTCTGGAAGGTGCGCGCTAGGCCATTGGCGGCGAAGCGGTGCGGGCCCTGGCCGGCGAGTTCGCGCCCCTGCACCGAGAGCGCGCCGCTGGTGGGTTTGGTCACGCCCGAGATGGCGTTGAAGAAGGTGGTCTTGCCGGCGCCGTTGGGGCCGATGATGCCGACCAGTTCACCAGGCAGGAAGCGCGCGCTGACGGCGTCCACCGCCGTGAGGCCGCCGAAGCGCACGGTGACGTCGCGGGCGTCGAGCAGGGCTTGCCGTTCAGTAGACATGGCTGCGCTCCCGCTGGTCTTTCTCGCGCTGCTTGCGGCGTTTGGTTTCGCCGCTCAGGTCGTCCTTGATGTCTGCCCACCAGGCCTTGGCGCCGTCGCGCCAGCCGCGGAAGGTGTCGGCGCGCAGCGAGGCCAGGCCGCCCGGCAGGTAGAGCACGGCGAGGATGAGCAGCAGGCCGAGCGACATCATGTAGACCTGCGGCACCTGCAGGCGCAGGGTTTCGGCGAGCACGCTGAAGACGATGGCCGCGATGAGCGGGCCCCACAGCGTGGCCGCGCCGCCGATGAGGGCGATGAGCACGGTCTGGAAGCCGATGAAGGGGTTGAAGACGGTGTGGGGGTCGATGTAGGTCCAGCGCACCGACATGGCCGCGCCCACCGCGCCGGCCACCGCCGCCGTGAGCGCGAAGCCGGCGATCTTGACCAGGCGGGTGTTCACGCCCAGGGTCTGCGCGCGCTGTTCGTCGGCTCCGATGCCGAGCATGGCCAGGCCGAAGCGGGTGCGGCGGATGGCGATGGAGAGCGCCACCGTGCCCACCGCGAGCAGCAGCACGGTGAAGTAGATGGTGTCGCGCTCGGGCACGACCATGAGCACGCGGCCCACAGTGCCGGTGACGGATTTTTCGAAGTAGCTGATGGCGTGGCGGATGAGCTCGGTCATGCCAAAGGTGAGCACGGCGAAGTAGGTGCCGCGCAGGTGCAGCACTGCCGCGCCCATGACGATGGCCACGCCGGCCGCGATGAGCGCGCCCAGGCCGATGGCCTGCGCCCAGGACACCTTCTCGAGCAGGATGGCGCTGGCGTAGGCGCCGATGCCGAAGAAGGCCGAGGTGGCGAGCGAGAGGTAGCGCGTGGTGCCGCAGAAGAGCGCCCAGCTGGAGGAGAGCGCGACGTACATCAGGCAGGTGAGCGCCATGGAGACGACGAACTCGCTGGCGAAGCCGGGCAAGGCCACGGCCCAGCCGGCGAAGCCGAAGAGGACCAGCAGGTCGCGGATGAGGAACTGGCGGGAATTCATGCTTTGCGACTCTTTCGAGCGAAGAGTCCTTCGGGCCGGAGAAGCAGCACGCCGATGAAGACGACGTAGCTCAGCAAGGCCTTGAGCGAGGGGTTGGTGAAGTGCATGCCCAGGGCTTCGATGACGCCGAGCAGCAGGCCACCCGCGAGCGCGCCGCCCATGCTGCCGAAGCCGCCGAGGGTGATGACGATGAGCGCGGTGACGGTGTAGGGCTCGCCCATGGAGGGGCTGATGGTGTAGGCCATGGAGAGCAGGCAGCCCGCCACGCCCGAGAGGCCCAGGCCGATGCCGAACATCATGGGGTGCAGGCGCTTGGTGTTGATGCCCATGAGCTGCGCGCCGGTGGGCGATTGCATGAGCGCGCGAACGCCCTTGCCCAGCAGCGTGGTGCGCAGCAGCAGGATGAGCGCGCCCGAGAACAGCAGGGCCAACCCGAACACCACCAGCTTGTTGACGGCGAACTGCGCGCTGCCACCCGGCAGGGGAATGGCCAGCGGCTGCGTGAGGTAGTCGTAGCCGCGCAGGTCACCGCCCCACACGTAGGAGATGAAGTTCTGCACCAGGAACATGAGGCCGAAGGCGACCATGAGGCCACGGGCCTCGAACACGTCGAGGTTGGGCGAGGTGGCGGTGAGGCGGCGGAAGCACAGCCAGTGCACCGCCACGCCGAGCGCGAACAGCAGGCCGAACGAGACCGGGATCATGAGCAGCGGCGAAAGGCCGAAGGAGGTTTGCACCATCCAGGTGAGGAAGGCCCCCACCATGAGGAACTCGCCGTGCGCGATGTTGAGGATGCGCATGAGCCCGTACTGAAGGTTCAGCCCGAGCGCGACGAGTGCGTAGATGCCTCCGGTGATGAGACCGGAGGCGATGAGTTCTAGCCAGGCAGAGAAAGACAAGTGATCACTTCCAGGCCGGTTTGCTGGGGTTCAGCTTGGCGGTGGCGACCTTCTGCGGCCACACCACCTCGAACTCGCCGTTCTGCCACTGGCCCACGGTGCCGGGCGTGCCCACGTTCTCGCTGCCGCTGAACTTGATGTCGCCGATGATGGTTTTGTGGGTGGTGTTGGCCACGTAGTCGCGGATGGCCTTGCGGTCCAGGCCCTGCGCCTTCACGGCGTTGGTGAGGATTTCCAGGCCGGCCCAGCAGGCGCCGCTGGCCCAGCGATCGGGTTCCTTCTTCTGGCTGGCGACGTGGGCGTCGAAGTAGGCCTTGGCGCCCGGGCTGGTCTTGCTGTTCCACGAGCCCATGCCGAGCACGCCTTCGGCGCCGGCGGGGGTCATGACGTTCTTGTAGAGCGGGAAGGCGGTGCCCACCGAGGCGTAGAAGAACTTGGGGTTGAAGCCGATTTCCTTGGCCTGGCGGCTGGCGAGGATGGTGTCGGGCGGGTAGGTGAAGCCGACGAAGGCGTCGGGGTTCTTGTCCTTGATGCTGCGCAGCGTGGGCGAGAGGTCTTTCACGCCGCCGGGGTAGCTGGTTTCCTGCACGAGGTTGATGCCGGTGCCTTGCAGCGCGACCTTGAGGGCGGAGTAGTTTTCGAGCCCGAAGAGGTCGTCCACGTAGACGACGGCCACGGTCTTCACGCCGTTGGCCTTGAACATCTCCACCAGCGCGTCGCACATGGGCTTGGGCTGCTGCAGCAGGAGGAAGAAGTAAGGCAGCTTCATCTCGGCCAGGCGGCGCGAGAGCGCGGTGGGCGCGAGGAAGGGGTAGCCCAGGCGGTTGGCCAGTGGGGCGACGGCGAAGTTGGCGTTGCTGCCCCAGGGTGGGAGGACGAGGTCGACCTTGTCGCTGCCCATGAGTTTTTCGTAGGTGCGCACGACGGTTTCCATGTCGCTGCGGTCGTCGCTGCTGATGAGCTCGATCTTGCGGCGCACGCCTTTCACATCGAGGCCGCCCGCGGCGTTCTGCTGTTCGGCCCACAGCAGGTAGTTGGGTTCCTGGCTGACCTGGGCACCGCCCGTCCACGGGCCGGTGCGCGACATGGAGTAGCCGACGCGCACGGGCGCGGATTGCGCGAGCAGCTGGGGCGCGAAGGACATGGCGCCCACCGTGGCGGCGGCGCTTTGAATGACCAGACGGCGATTGGGATGGGCCATGGTGTGTCTCCTGGAGTTGTGGTGGACCAAGCCGCATCGTAGGGAGAACCGGGGCGCGCCGCTATGCTGGCCGTGCACTGCCTGCTTGTCGGAATGTGCACGCCGATTCGGGTTAACCCTTGACCTCGCGCGCCGCGCCTGGGCGGACCGCGCCCGATAATCCGGCCCATGACCGCCCCCTCCCCGTCATCCACCATGACCACCGATGCCGTCGCCCCGGGCGAGCGGGCGGCGATCTGGCGCGACTGGGTGTGGACGCATTTCGGGGGCCTGGAGTCGGACCTGTATGGCGACGTGGGTTTCGACGGCCACATGCATGCCTCGCACGCGGGCGACGTGGTGTTGACCAAGCTGGAGGCGAACCGGCACCGGGTGCTGCGCAGCCCGCAGTTGGCGCGGGGCAGCGAGCGGGCCTATCTGAAGATCGTGGCGCCGTGGCAGGGCAGTGCGGGGGTGCAGCAGCACAACCGCGAGGCCTGGGTGCGGCCGGGGGGCTGGGCGATTTACGACACGACGGGCAGTTACGAGATCGCGAACCCGGAGCGGGTAGAGCATTTGATCGTGATGTTGCCGAAGGAGCAGCTGGCGGAGCGCGGTTTGCGGCTGGAGCCTTTGATGGCGCGGCATGTGGGCGGCGTGAGCGGGATCGCGCGGGTGGCGCTGGAGACGATGCGCACGACGTACCAGGAGTTGCCTGGGATGAGCGAGAACGCGGCGCGGGGGGCGGGTGAGCTGATCGTGGAGTTGGTGCGTTTGTCGTTGCAGGAGTTGTCGGGGCGCGAGAACGGCACGACGCAGCTGGAGGCGTTTCGTGATCGCATCCGTGAGCACATCGGGCAGCATTTGCGCGATCCGTCTTTGACGTTGGACCACATTGCGCAGGCGCTGAATTGCAGCAAGCGGCATCTGCACAAGGCGTTCAGCGCGGAGGACGATACGCTGGCGCACTACATCCAGCGGCAGCGCATTCAGGCTTGCATGCGGGAGCTGGCGCATCCTTCGCGGGCGCATCGCACGATCACGGAGATCGCGTTTTCCTGGGGCTTCAACAATGGGGCCCACTTCAGCCGCGTGTTTCGCGAGCACACGGGGCAGTCGCCCAGCGATTTCCGGGAGTCGGCTTTGCGGGCTGGGGCTTCTTCGGCCTGAGTTTTTTTGTGGGTTGGGTTTCTGGCTTCTACCTCGCGTCAGGCCAGTGGCGGGATCCGACTGCTCCGGCCTTGCTCGCGGGCGTCTGCCCTGGTCCGCTCATACCCCTTCGTCAACACCGCGCCTGGCTCTCACCCTCTGTGGCAACCGCGAATGGGGGCCTGCGCATTCGGACGCCGCCACTGTCCTGCGAAACAACGTAGGCACACCCAGCTTGGTACGCCACCACTTCTTTGGGGCGGGTGGTTTGGTCATGAGGGCGCTGGCCCCATTCGCGGTTGCCACAAAAGCTTGCGCGCTCACCCGGTGTTGATGAAGTGATGTCTGCGCGCTCGGGCAGTCGCCCGCGAGCGGCCGGCGCCAGCATGACCGGACCACCCGACCTCGCCAACCCCTTGGAGTGAAAAACTACCGTACCGAGCAGGCCAAAGAAACCTTCATGGCCATCTGCTGCAAAGCCTGCCAGGGATCGGCCGGCCAGGTAGGCACCTTGAGGCCCTTGACGATGCCATCCACCGTGTGCGCATCGTCGAGCCAGCGCGAGAGGGTGGCGATGCTGAGCAGAGGAATCGCCCGCTCCATGAGCTTCTCCTTCACCCCCCACACCCGGTTCTCGCGCAAAGCCATCGGCAACGGCCGCCCCGCATCCATCGCGGTGCGGATGCGGTGCAGCGTGCGGATGTCTTCCGACAAAGCCCAATGCACCAACACCGGCGCCTCGCCCTCCGCCTGCAAACCGTCCAGCATGCGCTGCACCCGCTGCACCTGCCCACTCAGCACCGCCTCGGCCAGCTTGAAGGCGTCGTAGCGGGCCACGTTGAGCACCGCCCCCTCCACCTGCTCGAAACTGAGTTCACCCGCAGGATGCAACAGCGCGAGCTTCTGGATCTCCTGGTGCGCGGCCAGCAGGTTGCCCTCCACCCGGTCGGCGAAGAACTGCAGCGTACGCTGCCCCTCTTCGCCCGAGGCCACGCGTTGCCCCTGCTGCTGCAGGCGCTGCGCGATCCACTGCGGCAAGGCCTTGCGGTCCACCGGGTCCAGCTTCACCGTGGCGCCAAAACTCTCCAGCGCGGCGAACCAGGCGCCCTTCTGCGTCGCCATGTCCAGGCGCGGCAACAGCACCAGCGTGAGTGTGCTGTCGTTGCCCTGCGAGGCCTCGGCAATCTGCTGCAACACCTGCGAGCCGTCCTTGCCCGGCTTGCCGGAAGGGATGCGGATCTCGATCAGCTGCTTGTCGGCGAACAGGCTCATCGAGCCGCCACTGGCCAGCACCTCGCCCCAATCGAAATGCGCGCCCGCCACGGTGTGCACCGTGCGCTCGGTGTAGCCCTGCTCGCGCGCCACCGCGCGAATCGCATCGGCCGCCTCCTGCACCAGCAAGGGCTCGTCACCGTGCAGGGTGTAGAGGCTCTTGAGCCCGCGCTGCAGTTGGGCGGTGAGTTGGGGTGCGGCGATCTGCATGGGTCTCGCTGGGCGCCGTTCGTCAGAGGGATTTCACCGCCGCCATGCGGCGCACGACCTGCTGCACGGCATCGCTCACCATGTCCCGGTACAGCAGATCTTCTTCGGACGCCTTGGAGAGCACCACAGTTTCGTTGAAGCTCAGCTCGCGCTCAAGCAACAGTTCCGTGTCCTCGATCAGATCCTTGTCGGTCGCCGTGCGCAAGCGGAAGGTGAAGCGCGTGCGCAGTTGCAATTCGCGCACCTGGCCGGCGGCCGTCTGGCCCACGGCGATGCGCTCGCGCTGGTCGGTGATCACGGTCAACACCACATCGGCGGGTGCCGCACCGCTCACCACCTGCAGGCCGTTGGTGATCAACGCCTTCTGCAACTCGTAGGCCACGGGTGTGCTCGCGGCACTGGCGAAGCGAACGGTCTTGAAGGCGAAGGTGGGCGCCTGGCGCAGCTTGAAGCCGCAGCCGGCAACGCCGCCCGTCAGCACCACAGCGCCCGCCGCCAGTTGCAACAGCGCGCGGCGGCGCGTGGCGGAAGGGGACGAAGGGAGCGCGCGGTGGGTTGGCATGTATCGACTTTCAGATGACCACGTTGACCAGGCGACCGGGCACGACCACCACCTTTTTCGGCGCGGCGCCCGCGGCCTGCTTGATGAAGGCTTCGCTGGCCAACGCCGCCGCCTCGATGGCGGCCTTGTCCGCAGCGGCGGGCACGGTCACGCTGCCGCGCAGCTTGCCGTTGATCTGCAGCATGAGTTCGATCTCGTCGCGCTGCAGCGCGGCGGGGTCGGCTTCGGGCCAGGGCGCATCGAGCAGCTCGCCCGCGTAGCCCAGGTCGCTCCAGAGCGTGTGCGCGATGTGCGGCGTGGCCGGGTAGATCGAGCGCAGCAGGATGCCGAAGCCTTCGGCCAGCGCGGCGTTGTCGCCGGCGGAGCCGTCGGGCTTGAAGTCTTCCAGCGCGTTGAGCATCTTCATCGCGCCCGAGACCACGGTGTTGTATTGCATGCGCTGGTAGTCGTAGTCCACCTGCTTGAGCACGGTGTGGATTTCCAGCCGCAGCGCCTTGGCGGGCTTGGACAATGCCTGGCCCGCCACGCCGGCGGCGAGCGCGCCCAGGCCAGCGGTGGCCGAGAGCTTCACGCCGAAGGCCCACACGCGGCGCAGGAAGCGGTAGCTGCCCTCCACCGCCGCGTCGTTCCACTCCAGCGTGGCTTCGGGCGGCGCGGTGAACATGGTGTACAGGCGCGCGGTGTCGGCGCCGTATTTCTCGATCAGGTCCTGCGGGTCCACGCCGTTGTTCTTGGACTTGGACATGGTGCCCACGCCCTCGTAGTCGATCGGCGTGCCCACGGGCAGCATGCCGTCGCCGCTGGTGGCGGGGTTCTTGAGCTTGGCGCCCACGACCTTGCCGGTGTCGTCGAGCACGTGCTCCACGTCGTGCGGCCAGAAGTAGTCCTTGCCGCCCTTGGCGGTGCGCCGGCTGTAGATGTGGTTGAGCACCATGCCCTGCGTGAGCAGGTGGGTGAAGGGCTCGTCCACCTTGACCAGGCCGAGGTCGCGCATGACCTTGGTCCAGAAGCGCGCGTACAGCAGGTGCAGGATGGCGTGTTCGATGCCGCCGATGTACTGGTCCATCGGCATCCAGTAGTCCGCGCCGCCAGCGACCATCTGCTCGTCGTTGGTGGGGTCGCAGTAGCGCATGAAGTACCAGGACGAGTCCACGAAGGTGTCCATGGTGTCGGTCTCGCGGCGCGCGGGCGCACCGCACACGGGGCAGACCACGCCGGCGTGGAAGCCCTCGTGCTTGTGCAGCGGGTTGCCCGAACCGTCGGGAATGCAGTCCTGCGGCAGCACGACCGGCAGGTCCTGCTCGGGCACGGGCACGGCGCCGTGTTCGGCGCAGTGGATGATGGGAATGGGGGTGCCCCAGTAGCGCTGGCGGCTCACGCCCCAGTCGCGCAGGCGGAAGGTGGTCTTCTTCTCGCCCATGCCCTTGCCGGCCAACAGCTCGGCGACCTTGTCGACGGCGGCCTTGTAGCCCAGGCCGTCGAGCACGCCGGAGTTCACGCACACGCCGCGCTGCTTGTCGCCGTACCAGTCGGCCCAGGTCTCGGTGCTGAAGGTTTCGCCCTCCACCGCCACGACCTGCTGGATCGCGATGCCGTACTTGTTGGCGAACGCGAAGTCGCGCTCGTCGTGCGCGGGCACGCCCATCACGGCGCCGTCGCCGTAGCTCATGAGCACGTAGTTGCCGACCCACACGTCCACCTCCTTGCCGGTGAGCGGGTGGGTGACGGTCAGGCCCGTGGCCATGCCCTTCTTTTCCTGCGTGGCGAGTTCGGCTTCGGTGGTGCCGCCGGTTTTGCACTCTTCGATGAACGTGGCCAGGGCCTTGTTGCCTTCGGCCGCGTGCGTGGCCAGCGGATGCTCGGGCGCCACGGCGCAGAAGGTCACGCCCATGATGGTGTCGGCGCGCGTGGTGAAGACGTACATCCGGCCGCCGCCGATGGGCGCGCCACCGGCGTCCTGGATCGTGTGGGGGAAAGCGAAGCGCACGCCCTCGCTCTTGCCGATCCAGTTTTCCTGCATCAGGCGCACCTTGTCGGGCCAGCCGTTGAGCGTGGCCTTGGGGTTGCCGATCTGCACATGGTCGAGCAGTTCGTCGGCGTAGGCGGTGATGTTGAGGTAGTAGCCGGGGATCTCGCGCTTCTCGACCACGGCGCCGGTGCGCCAGCCCTTGCCGTCGATCACCTGCTCGTTGGCCAGCACGGTCTGGTCCACCGGGTCCCAGTTGACGACCTGGGTCTTGCGGTAGGCGATGCCCTTTTGCAGCATGCGCAGGAACAGCCACTGGTTCCACTTGTAGTAGCTCGGGTCGCAGGTGGCGACTTCGCGCGACCAGTCGATGGCCAGGCCCATGGCCTGCATCTGCTGCTTCATGTACGCGATGTTTTCGTAGGTCCACTTCGCGGGCGGCACGCCGTTCTTGAGCGCGGCGTTCTCGGCCGGCAGGCCGAAGGCGTCCCAGCCCATGGGCATGAGGACGTTGTGGCCCTTCATGCGCAGGTGGCGCGCGAGCATGTCGTTGATGGTGTAGTTGCGCACATGCCCCATGTGCAGCTTGCCACTGGGGTAAGGCAGCATCGAGCAGGCGTAGAACTTCGACTTGCCCGCATCCTCGCTCACGCGGTAGGCGTCGATGGCGTTCCAGTGGGCGTGCGCGGCGCGCTCGACTTCCTTGTGGGCGTATTTGTCTTGCATGAACCAGGGGCCGGACCAGCCGGGGACGGGGTGAAAGGAGAGAGGGCGCGCGGTGGCGCGGGGAGATGCGGGATTTTAGGCCTTGGCCCGATCCGCACGCCCGTGCCCCGGCATTCAGCGCGCGGCGGGGGGCGCGCTGTCGGCCACGAAGCCGATGCGAGAGAGGCCGGCGCTCTGCGCCAGGCCGATCAGCTGCACCACGCGGCCATAGGGCGCGGCGGCGTCGGCGCGCAGCTGCAGCTCGGTGGCGGGGTTGCGCCGGGCAGTCTCCTGCAGGCGCTGGCGCAAGGCGTCCTCGGCCAGGGGTTCGTCGTTCCAGTGCAGCTGACCCTGGGCGTCCAGGGCCAGGGAAACAAAGGCATCGGCCGCCGCCGGGGCGGTGGCGGGCACCTCGGCCTTGGGGAGTTCCAGGGCCAGCCGGCTGGCCATGAAGGGGGCGGCAATGATGAAGATCACCAACAGCACCAGCATCACGTCCACCAGGGGCGTGACGTTGATATCACTCATGGGCCGGTCGCCCGTGGGGCGCTCCAGCCTGCCGAAGCTCATGCCCCCACGCTCCGCCGCTGACGCGGGTCGCTGCCCCCCGAGGGGGCTGACCTGCCTTGGGGCAGCCCGGCGGCAGGTCTCACGATGGACTCCCTGAATGCGCCAGCAGCTCGCGCAGGTCGCGCGCGAAGCCTTCCAGGTCGGCCTCGATGCGGGCGATCTGGCGGCCCAGCACGTTGTAGGCAAGCACGGCGGGAATCGCCACCGCCAGGCCGGCGGCGGTCATCACCAGCGCCTCGCCCACCGGGCCGGACACCTGCTCGATGCGGAAGGGCCCGTCCAGCCCGATGCCGGTGAGCGCGTGGTAGATGCCCCAGACGGTGCCCAGCAGGCCCACGAAGGGCGCGGTGGAGCCCACGGTGGCCAGCAGCACCTGGCCGAACTGCAGGCGGTGCAGCACGCGGTGCAGGGCATCGCGCAGCACACGGGTGAGCTGCTGCGAGCGGTCGCCGGCAGCGGCCAGGGTGTGGGGTGCTGCGCTGTCCAGGCCGCGCGCGGCCTGCAGCAGGGGCAGCACGATCCGCTGCGGGTCGAACCGGCCCAGGCGCGCCTGGGCGTCGTCCAGGTCGCTGGCCTGCCAGAAGGCGGCGGTGCTCAGGCTCAGGTCGGCTGCGGCGCGGCGCAGCAGCCAGGCCTTCCAGAGAATGACCACCCAGCTCGCGACCGACATGGCCAGCAGCAGCAGGGCCACGGCACGGCCGAGCGCGTCGGCCTGGCTCAGGGTTTGCAAAAACCCGACCGGGGCGCTGGCGTCCATGGCGCTGGGGTTCTTCTGCTGGGACCCGGGCTCAGCGCAGGCTGAGCACGTCGAACATGTCGTACAGCCCGGCCGGTTTGCCCGCCAGGAAGCGCACGGCGCGCAGGCTGCCCTGCGCGTAGGTGGTGCGGCTGCTGGACTTGTGCGTGATCTCGATGCGCTCGCCGGTGCCGGCGAACAGCACGGTGTGGTCGCCCACGATGTCGCCGCCGCGGATGGCCGCGAAACCAATGGTCGACGGGTCGCGCTCGCCGGTGACGCCTTCGCGCGCGTAGACCGCGCATTCCTTGAGGTCGCGGCCCAGCGCGTCGGCGATCACCTCGCCCATCTTGAGCGCGGTGCCGCTGGGCGCGTCCACCTTATGGCGGTGGTGCGCCTCGATGATCTCGATGTCGTAGCCCGTGGCCATGGCCTTGGCCGCCATCTCCAGCAGCTTGAGCGTGACGTTGACGCCCACGCTCATGTTGGGCGCCATGACGATGGGGATCTGCTTCGCGATCTGCGCGATCTCGGCCTTCTGCGCGTCGGTGAATCCGGTGGTGCCGATGACCACGGCCACGCCCAGCTTCGCGCATTCGCGCAAATGCGCCATCGTGCCCTCGGGGCGGGTGAAGTCGATCAGGAACTGGCTGCCCGAGAGGCCGGCGGTCAGGTCGGCGGTGATGGCCACACCACTGGCCTGCCCCGCAAAGCCGGCCGCGTCCTGGCCGATGGCCGGGTTGCCGGCGATGTCGAGCGCGCCGGTCAGGGTGCAGTCGCCGCTGTCGCGCACGGCTTCGACCAGCATCTGGCCCATGCGGCCGCTGGCGCCGGCCACACACACGCGCAGGGCGGCGTTCACGGCGGCGCTCAACGTGCCGCTCCCGAGCTCTCCAGCGGTGGGTAGACGGTGTCGGGCGATGGCGCCGGCGGCGTCGGCTCGGGCGCCAGGGGGGTGTTCTTGTCCTGGAAGGATTTCAGCTGGGCCTCGGTGGCCTGCAGCGGCGGCACCTTGCCGAACTTGCGCCGCGCGTCGAGCGAAGCCACGAACTCCACCTCGCTGGGCAGCTCGTCGCCTTCAAAACGTTCGAGCGTCTCGCCCTTGAAAAACGCCGTCAGCTTGCGCTGCTGGGGCTCCTGGCCCTGGCGGCGGAAGGTGAACACGTAGTCCCAGCGGTCGGCATGGAACACGCTGGACAGCAGGGGCGAGCCCAGGATGTCGCGCACCTCGGCCCGCGACATGCCGGGCTTGAGCGCCTGCGCCTGCTCACGCGTGACCACGTTGCCCTGCACGATGTCGATCTTGTAGGGGGTGATGATGGTCGGGACGTAGCTGCAGGCCGAGAGCGAGGCCACGGCCATCAGCGCGCACAGGGCGTGCGCCAGACGCGGGAACGACTTCGTGGAACGGACGCGGCGGGGTGAGAGGAAATGCATGTGGGCTGACCCTGGAGGCGTAACGCCGTGTGCCGCACAGGGAAAAATGCGGCAGCCGGCGGACGCTGGCGATATGATCCGGTCATTGTAGCCCCGGGGTCCTGCACCGGAGGGCACCCACCCCAGGGGTCGGCGATGCCCGGTGGCGCTCATTTGCGCCTGTTTCAACCCCTTGCACCTGCCTGCCATGACCAACATCGAAGAACTCAAGAGCACGGGGCTCAAGGCCACCCTGCCCCGGCTGAAGATTCTGGAGGTGTTCCAGAACGCCAAGCAACGGCACATGACGGCCGAAGACGTGTTTCGCGTGCTGCTCGAAGAACGCTCGGACATCGGCCTGGCCACGGTCTACCGCGTGCTGATGCAGTTCGAGCAGGCGGGCCTGCTCACGCGCAGCAACTTCGAGTCGGGCAAATCGGTGTTCGAACTCAACGAAGGCCAGCACCACGATCACCTGGTCTGCCTGGACTGTGGCCGGGTCGAGGAGTTTTTCGACGCCGAGATCGAGAAGCGCCAGCAGATGGTGGCCAAGGCCCGTGGCTTCGTGCTGCAAGAGCACGCGCTGTCGCTCTACGCCAATTGCAGCAAGACCGACTGCCCGCACCGGGGCAACGTGCACCGCGTCACCTGACGAACGCACCCGGGTTTTCTTCTCAAGAAGCGCCGCGGAACTGGCTTTGCCAGGCCGCAGGCACTGCCCCCTGGAGGGGGTGACGCCGCAGGCGGCGCGGGGGTGTTCCTTCTACTCACTGCGCGACATGGCCGCGCGGTGGCGTGAGACGAATTCCTGGTAGGTGTCGATGCCGCGCAGCTGCAGGATGGTGTTGCGCACGGCCGCTTCCACCAGCACGGCGATGTTGCGGCCGGCCACCACCTGAATCACCGCCTTGCGCACGGGCACGCCCAGCACGTCCTGGTACAGCGGCTCGTGGGGCATGCGCTCGTAGTCCCGCTCCATGGTTTCTCGGCGCACCAGGTGCACGATCAGCGAGAGCCGCATCTTGCGGCGCACCGCGGTCTCGCCAAAGATGGCCTTGATGTCGAGCAGGCCGATGCCGCGCACCTCGAGCAGGTTCTGCAACAGCTCGGGGCAACGGCCCTCGATGCTGGTCTGGTTGATGCGGTAGAGGTCCACCGCGTCATCGGCCACCAGGCCGTGGCCGCGCGAGATCAGTTCCAGGCCCAGTTCGCTCTTGCCCAGCCCGGATTCGCCGGTGATCAGCACGCCCATGCCCAAGATGTCCATGAACACACCGTGCATGGAGGAACGGTCGGCGAAATGGCGCGAAAGATAGGCGCGCAGCACGTCGATGACAAAAGCCGCCGACTCCTGCGTGGAGAACATCGGTATCTGGGCCCGCTCGCACATCGCGGTGAGGGCGTCGGGCGCGGTCTGCCCGTCGGCCACCACCAGCACCGGCGGCTCCAGCGTGACGATGCGCGCCACGCGGCGTCGGTTGTCGTCCTCACTGGGGCTGGTAAGGTAGGCGACTTCGCGCTCGCCGAAAACCTGCACACGATAGGGGTGGATGTAGTTGAGGTACCCGACCAGATCGGCGCCGGAACGCGCGGCGCGGATGGCAACCTCGTCAAAACGGCGCTCGGAGGCCCCGAGGCCGGCGATCCACTGCCATTTCAGGGCGTCGCGATGGTCCTCGAACAGGACATCGGCGCTGACGACGGTGGGTTTCAAGGCGAGCGGCCAGCCGCAGGGCCGCCCCAAGGCTGGTCAGCCCCCCTGAGGGGCAGCGACCCGTGAAACGGTGAAGCGTGGCGGCTCAAAATTCAGGCGGCGGCGTGGGCCGACTGCCAGGACGTGATCAGCTTGTGCAGCTCGGCAGCGTCGGTGGAGGTCTTCATCTGCTCGCGCAGGGCGCTGTCGCTGAGCATCTCGGCGATCTCGGACAGGATTTCGAGGTGCTTCTGCGTGGCCACTTCGGGCACCAGAAGGAAGATCATGAACTGCACCGGCTGCTCGTCGGGCGCGTCGAAGCCGATCGGGCTGGCGAGCTGGAAGACCGCGGCCAGCGGCTGCTTGAGACCCTTGATGCGCCCGTGGGGGATGGCCACGCCATGGCCGAGCCCGGTGGAACCAAGACGCTCACGCGCGAAGAGGCTGTCGGTGATCAGGGCGCGGTTGAGTCCGTGCTCGGTTTCAAACAGCAGGCCTGCCTCTTCAAATGCGCGTTTCTTGCTGGTGGCGTCAACGCCAACGAGCACTTGCACGGCGGGCAATATGGCGGAAAGTCGGTTCATGTGGGCCCTTTCGGACCGCAAATTATGCCGAGTTGGTGTCCCTTGGCTAGACTGCGGGCACAAAAAAGCCGCTTGACATATCAAGCGGCTTGCTGCAATGCAACATTCGTCACGCTCCCAGCGCCGGGAGCCGTGAGCGGGGTCACATCAACCGTTTGACCGTACCGTGGTGATGGTCTTGCGTCTTGTCCTTGTAGCGCAGCACCTGGCGGTCCAGTTTGTCGGCCAGTTCGTCCACCGCCGCATACAGATCGGCATGGACGCTTTCCGCAAACAGGTCGCGCCCTTTGACGTGGACATTGCACTCGGCCTTTTGTCGCAGGTCCTTCTCCTTGAGGTTGTCCACCGTCAACAGCACCTTGATGTCGACCACTTGATCGAAGTGTCGGGAGATGCGTTCCAGTTTGGTGGTGACGTAACCGCGCAAGGCGGGTGTGACCTCGAGGTGGTGACCGCTGATCGTCAGGTTCATAGATGAGCCTCCATTTGCTCCGGGTTGACACAAGCCGCCTGGGGCAAGACCTCCCGACGGCCACGGGGATGTCTTGAGACCACTATGCCCATGAATGCCCGCCGGCGCAAGCCGCAGGGGGCAACAAAGCGTGATAAACCGATGAAACGCCGCAGTGCCAGAAGCGTAAACTGGCAGCCACACGGGAGTTGGCACGCGACCGAGGGGTGGCCTCAGGTACGAATTTCTTCATGCCCGACACCGTCGACACGTTGAAGCTGGAACAGCGCCTGTTGCATGAGCAGGTGAGCATCCTCTTGCGCCACCTGCCGGGCATGGCGGTGGGCACCGTGCTGCTGGCCAGTGGCGCCGCCTGGCTGCTGATCCTGCAGCATCAGCCCTCGGATCTGGTGCTGGGCTGGTGGGCAGGGATGGCGCTGTATTCGGCCTTGCGCCTGGTGCTGTACGGTGGCCGGCACCGATACCCCGTCACCGACGCCAACGCCCGCCGGTGGGCGCTCGTGCTGGTCGCGGCCTCGGGTGGCGCCGGCCTGATGTGGGGCTCGATCACGCTGCTGTTCTTCACCCCCGATGACCTGTACACGCAGGCCATCATCGCGATCGTGCTGTGCGGCATCCTCTCCAGCGCCACCCAGTCGATCGGATCGTACTGGCCCGCGCACCTGGCGTTTGCCATTCCCTGTTCGCTGCCGTTTTCGATCCACTGCCTGATCGAGGGCGGTTCGGCCTTGACCATCCTGGGGCTGCTGTCGCTGCTGTTTCTGGTGTTCACCGCCTCGTTCGCGCGCAGCATTCCCCTGTCGCTGCGGCAATCGATCCAGCTGCGCATGGAGAACGAGGCACTGATGGACCACCTCACCCGGGCCAAGGAGCATGCCGAAGCGTCCGAGCGCCGAAAGACGCGGTTTCTCGCCGCGGCCAGCCACGATCTGCGGCAACCCATCCACGCCATGGGCCTGTTTGTCCCCGCGCTTCAGCGCCTGGTGCGGCACGCTCGGCCGTCCCCTCAGGCGCTGGCCGATATCGCCGATCGCATGCATTCGGTGCTGGAGAGCATGGGCCAGTTGCTGCAGGTGCTGATGGAAATCTCCCGGCTGGACTCTGGCGCCGTCATGGTTCGAAGGGCCCCCTGTGCGATCAACCCCGTCCTGTTGCAGGTCGGCGAGGTCTTGCGCGGCCAGGCGAAGGCAAAGGGCCTTCGGCTTCGACTGATGGACACCCCTCTGTGGGTGCAGGCCGATCCCGCGGTCTTGCACACGGTTCTGCTCAACCTGGTGGCCAACGCGGTGCGCTACAGCGAGCGCGGCGGGGTGCTGGTGGGTGCCCGGCGGCGGGGCGACGAGGTGGAGATTCAGGTCTGGGACACCGGCATCGGCATTCCGGAAAGCGACATGCCCCGGGTGTTCGACGAGTTCTACCAGGCCAGCAATGCGCGCCGGGCATCGGCGCAGTCGCGTGGTTTCGGCCTGGGCCTGTCGATCGTCCATCGCTCGGCGGAGTTGCTGGACGCGCGCCTCAACGTGCGCTCGCGCGTGGGCCGGGGCTCGGTGTTCTCGGTGTTCCTGCCACGCTGCGATCCCGTGATCGAGGCGCCCGCCCCCACCAGGACATCTGCACCGGCTGCGCCCACTCAGGTGGTGCTGGTGCTGGACAACGACGAGCAGGTGGTTCGCGCGCTCACGCATTTGCTGAGCGGCCTGGGCCATCGGGTGCTGGGCGCACAGACGATGCGCGACGCCCTCGTCCTGGCATGGAACAACAGCGCCTCGATTTCGCTGATCGTGGTCGACTACCACCTGAGCGAGACCTTCGATGGCCTTCAGGCCATCTCCCGACTTCGGGGCATTCTCGAACGCGAGGTGCCGGCCCTGGTGATCACCGGCGACGCGAGCGTGCACTTGACAGACGAGGACCTGCGGCAGGACATCACCCTGCTGAACAAGCCCGTCGATCCCCGCGCGCTGCAGCGCTGGATGGCCGAGGCCGCCCCATCGGCGGCGGCGATTGTTTAGGATGTGACAGTTCACACCTTTCGACACCCCTTTGTCCCTCGACACCCTCATCACCCACAACACGCTGCTGCATGCGTCACCCGAATACGGTGACGGCGCCTGCGCGCTGGTGCTCATGGGGGGCGGCGCGCGCACCGCGTACCAGGTGGGCGTGCTCAAGGCCGTGGGCGCCCTGCTGGCCACGCGAGCGACCGCGGGCCCGGCGGTGCCGGTCTTTCCGTTCCAGTGGCTGTTCGGCACCTCGGCCGGTGCGCTCAACGCGAGTTACCTGGGCAGCATTGCCACCCAGGGCCTGCCCGCGCTGTCGCAACTGGCCACGTTCTGGAGCGGCCTGCGCTCGGAACGCGTCTACCGGCTCGAAGCGCCCGGCTGGGTGAGGGCGAACCGCGTGGTGGCCGGGCTCACGCTGGCGCGACAGGTGCGCCGGCACCGAGCACTGCTCGACACGCTGCCGCTGGTGGACACCCTGCACCGCGCGATCGACCTGCAGGGCCTGGAACGCGCGCTGGAGCAACGGCTGATCCATGTGCTGGGCGTCACGGCATCGAGCTACACGACCGGCGAGCACTGGACCTTCTGCCAGACCCGGCTCGGCCACCCGGTGCAGCCCTGGCACCGGCCGGGGCGTCGTTCGGAGTTCCAGCCCATCACCATCGAGCACCTGATGGCCTCGAGCGCCATCCCCTTCCTGTTCCCGGCCGTGCCGCTGTGGGTGGACGGGCACAAGGAGCATTTCGGCGACGGTTCGATGCGGCAGCTCTCGCCGCTCTCACCGGCGATCCAGTTCGGCGCGCGCCGCATCCTGGTGATCGGCGTCGGCCAACCCCAGCGCGCCGGCCTGGCCGCGCGCAACGGCAGCGAGCCCACGGCAGGCACCATCGCCGGCCACGCCATGGCCAGCGTGTTCCACGACACCCTGCAGGCCGACGTGGAGCAGACCCAGCGCGTGAGCCAGACCCTGGCGCGGCTGCCGCCGAGCCTGGCGGCCGCGCTGCCCTACCGGCCGGTGGAGGTGCTGGCGATCCAGCCCAGCTTCTCGCTGGACGAGCTCGCGAGCAAGCACATCCGCGAACTGCCCGCGCCCACCCGCAACACGCTGGCGGGCCTGGGCGCACTGGACACGCGGCGCGGCGCGGCCGGCAGCGCGGCCGCGCTGGCGAGCTACCTGCTCTTCGAACCGGGCTTCGTCAACGCCCTGATCGAGTTGGGCGAACACGACGCCTGGCGGCGAAAGGACGAACTGATGCGCTTTTTTGGCACATCCGAAGACCTCGGGGCTGGCACCGCGGTGCCATAATTCGGCCTGTTTCACACATGGAGACCCGCATGGAAAGCACGCCCCCCAGTTGCGTGCTTTCAGCCACCCCCGCGACCGTCTGAGCGCCGCCCCCGAGCGGCTTTGGGTCAGGCGGCCGGACGGCTGAAAGCAGCACCCGAACCGCCCCCGAGGCCCGCGGAGCCGGCCTCGACCCTTTGCCAGACAGCACGAAACCGCCGGGAGCGCCGTCATGCTCAACGTATTCACCCTGGCCAATGGCCGCCTGTTCCAGGAAGAAATCGAGTCGCTCGAAGAGCTGGCCCGCTTCAAACCCATCTGGGTCGACCTGGAAGACCCCACCCCCGAAGAACGCCGCTGGGTCAAGCAGCACTTCGGCCTGTCGATTCCCGAAGACGCGATGGACGAGGACATCGAGGAATCGGCGCGTTTCTTCGAGGAAGACAACGGCGAGCTGCATGTGCGCTCGGACTTCCTGATCGACGACGACGAAGACCCGCGCGCGGTGCGCGTGGCCTTCATCCTGAACGAGCACAACGACACGCTCAAAAGCCGGGGCGTGCTGTTCTCCATCCACGACGAGGACGTGCCGGTGTTCCGCCTGCTGCGCATGCGCGCGCGCCGCATGCCGGGCCTGATCGAGGACGCCAAGGACGTGCTGCTGATGCTGTTCGACGCCGACGCCGAGTACTGCGCCGACACGCTCGAGGACATCTACGACGAGATCGAGACCGTGAGCAAGAAGGTGCTCGACAGCAACGCCTCGGACAACCTGCTGAGCGAGGCGCTCTCGGCCATCGCGCGGCATGAGGACATGTCGGGCCGCATCCGCCGCAACGTGATGGACACGCGCCGCGCGGTGAGTTTCATGATGCGCAGCCGCATGCTCAGCGTCGAACAGTTCGAGGACGCGCGCCAGATCCTGCGCGACCTGGACTCGCTCGACAGCCACACGGCCTTCCTGTTCGACAAGATCAACTTCCTGATGGACGCGACGGTCGGTTTCATCAACATCAACCAGAACAAGATCATCAAGATCTTCTCGGTGGCCAGCGTCTCGCTGCTGCCCCCGACGCTGGTGGCCAGCAGCTACGGCATGAACTTCGACTTCATGCCCGAGCTGAAGTGGCACTACGGCTACCCGCTGGCGCTGGCGCTGATGGTGCTGTCGGCGGTCTTGCCGATGCTCTACTTCCGCAAACGAGGCTGGTTGAGGTAGACCTGCTCAGCGCTGCGTCAGCAGCGCGTCGATGACCGCGCCGCTGTAGCGGCTCGCCACCTCGCGCAGGAAACGCGGGAAATCCACATGGGCCGCATCGTCGGCCCGGTCCGAGATGGTGCGCACCACGGCCAGCGGCACGCCGTAGTCGTGGCAGACCTGGGCGAACGCGGCGCCTTCCATTTCCACCGCGAGCGCATCGGGCAACGCCCCACGCAGGGCCAGGCTCTCGGCGGTGGCCGAGACGAACCGGTCGCCGCTGATCAGCAGGCCCTGGTGGCAGCGGGGCGTCTCCAGACCAAAGGCCTGCATCACCTCGGCACCGAGGCGTGCGGGCAATTCGTGCAGCACCCGCTCGCTCGCCTGCACGAGCTGCGTGGTCAGCGTGGGGTCGGCATCGAAGCGGGAGCGGCCATAACCCGGCACCTCGTGGCGCGGAAAGAGCGGCGAAGCGTCCATGTCGTGCTGCAGGAAGTGCCGGGCCACCACCACATCGCCCACGTTCACGCCCGGCGCCAGCCCGCCGGCCACGCCGGTGAACACGATGCGCTGCACGCCGAAGCGCTCGATGAGCACAGCGGCGGTGGTGGCCGCCGCCACCTTGCCGATGCCCGAAAGCACCGCCACCACGTCGTGCCCGTGCAGATGGCCACGCCAGAACGCGCGCCCGCCCACCACTTGCTGCTGTTCGTCGGGCATGAGCGCGAGCACGGCGGCCAGCTCTTCGTGCAGGGCGCTGACGATGGCGATGGTGGTCACGGAACGGTCCCTCCTGGACGGGCAAAAGAAAAGGCGGCCGAAGCCGCCTTGCATTGTGGCGCAGCGCGCCGGGGCGTCACTTCTTGTCGCGCAACTCGCGCCGCAGGATCTTGCCCACGGGTGTCTTGGGCAGTTCGGTGCGGAACTCCACCACCTTGGGCTGCTTGTAGCCGGTGAGGTTGGTCTTGCAGTACTCGCGCACCTGCGCCTCGGTGAGGCTCTCGTCCTTCTTGACGATCACGAGCTTGACCGCCTCGCCCGACTTCTCGTCCGGCACGCCGACCACGGCGCATTCCATCACGCCGGGCAACAGCGCCACCACGTCCTCCACCTCGTTGGGGTACACGTTGAAGCCGCTGACCAGCACCATGTCCTTCTTGCGGTCCACGATTTTGAAGTAGCCGCGCGCGTCCATCACGCCCACGTCGCCGCTCTTGAAGAAGCCGTCGGCCGTCATGACCTTGGCGGTCTCGTCGGGGCGCTGCCAGTAGCCCGCCATGACCTGCGGGCCCTTGATGGCGATCTCGCCCGGCTGACCCATCGGCACCTCGTTGCCATCGTCGTCCAGGCACTTCATGTAGGTGTTGGGCAGGGGCACGCCGATGGTGCCGCTGTACTCGGTGCTGGTGGTCGGGTTGCAGCTGGCCGACGGGCTGGTCTCGCTCAGGCCATAACCTTCGCAGATCGGGCAGCCGGTCTTCTCCAGCCAGAGCTTGGCCACCGCGCTTTGCACCGCCATGCCACCACCCACCGAGACCTTGAGGTTGCTCCAGTTGACGGTGTTGAAGTCGGGGTGGTTGGCCAGGCCGTTGAACAGCGTGTTGACCGCCGGGAAGCTGTGGAAAGTGTGCTTGCTGAGCTCCTTGAGCACGGCCGGCAGGTCGCGCGGGTTGGGGATCAGGATGGTCTTGCCGCCCGTGCGCATGGCCAGCATCATGTTCACCGTGAACGCGAAGATGTGGTACAGCGGCAGGGCGCACACGCTGGTGGGCTGCTCGCCAGCCGGCACCTTCTTCATCACGGGGTCGTTCCAGGCCTCGGACTGCAGCACGTTGGCGATCACGTTGCGGTGCTGCAGCACCGCGCCCTTGCTCACGCCGGTGGTGCCGCCGGTGTACTGCAGCACGGCCATGTCATCGGGCTTGATCTCGGGCCGCTTGAGCGTGCCACGCGTGCCCTTGGCAATGGCGTCGTTGAAGCGCACCGCCTGCGGCAGGCTGTAGGCCGGCACCATCTTCTTGACGTTGCGCACCACGTAGTTCACCAGCGCGCCCTTGAGCAGGCCCAGCTGGTCGCCCATGGCCGTGAGCACCACGTGCTTGGTCGGCGTGTTGGCGATGCACTGCTGCAGCGTGTGCGCGAAGTTCTCGATGATCACGATCGCCTTGGCGCCCGAGTCCTTGAGCTGGTGCTCGAGTTCGCGCGGCGTGTACAGCGGGTTGACGTTGACCACCACGAAGCCCGCGCGCAGGATGCCGGCCACCGCCACCGGGTACTGGGGCACGTTGGGCATCATGATGGCCACGCGGTCGCCCTTGACCAGTCCCAGGCCCTGCAGGTAGGCCGCAAAGGCCTGCGAGAGGCTGTCGGTCTGCGCGAAGCTGACGTCCTTGCCCATGAAGCTGTAGGCGGTGCGACCGGCGTGCTTCTGGAAGCTTTCCTCCATCAGGTGCACCAGCGAGGGATATTGCGCCACGTCGATGTCGGCAGGCACGCCGGCGGGATAAGCCCCCAGCCAGGGACGGTTGGCCGTCGGTTCGCTCATTCAGAATCTCCTCGTTCTTGTGGATACAACAACCGGGCATTGTCAGTGGGAAGCAAGGCACGGGGCCTCGTGTTTTTCCCTTACGCGGTTCTGACAGCCCACTCTAAAACCCGCGACTGGCTGCAAGCATGCTACAAAAACCGAAGGGCCGGTGTCGCCACGGGCCCTTCGGGTATCGCTCGAAAATGGACGCTTTCGATTTACTCGACGGCCTTGGTCATGTCCTCGACGACCTTCTTGGCGTCGCCGAAGACCATCATGGTCTTGTCCATGTAGAACAGCTCGTTGTCCAGGCCCGCGTAGCCGGCGGCCATGGAGCGCTTGTTCACGATCACCGTCTTGGCCTTGTAGGCCTCCAGGATCGGCATGCCGTAGATCGCGCTGCCCTTCTGCAGGGCGGCCGGGTTCACCACGTCGTTGGCGCCCAGGATGATGGCCACGTCGGCCTGGCCGAACTCGCCGTTGATGTCCTCCATCTCGAACACCTGGTCGTACGGCACCTCGGCCTCGGCCAGCAGCACGTTCATGTGCCCCGGCATGCGCCCCGCCACCGGGTGGATCGCGTACTTCACGGTGATGCCCTTCTCGGTCAGCTTGTGCGCCAGTTCCTTCACCGCGTGCTGAGCGCGTGCCACGGCCAGGCCGTAGCCGGGCACGATGACGACGGTCTCGGCGTTGCCCAGGATGAAGGCCGCGTCGTCGGCGCTGCCGCTCTTGGCCGTGCGCTGCACGCCGCCGCCGGCCGCGGCCGCCGTGGCGTCGCCACCGAAGCCGCCCAGGATCACGTTGAAGAACGAGCGGTTCATCGCCTTGCACATGATGTACGAGAGGATGGCACCGGAGGAGCCCACCAGCGAGCCGGCGATGATCAACATGGAGTTGTTCAGGCTGAAGCCGATGCCGGCGGCCGCCCAGCCCGAGTAGCTGTTGAGCATGGACACCACCACCGGCATGTCGGCGCCGCCGATGGGGATGATGATGAGCACGCCCAGGATGAAGCCCAGCGCGATCACCAGCACGATGTCCATCCAGCTCTGCGAATGCCAGAAGCCGAAGATGAAGAAGGCCGTGGCCAGGCCCAGCACCAGGTTGAGCTTGTGCTGGCCGGCGAAGGTGACCGGTGCGCCCTGGAACAGGCGGAACTTGTACTTGCCCGAGAGCTTGCCGAAGGCGATGACCGAGCCCGAGAAGGTGACGGCCCCGATGAAGGCGCCCAGCGCGAGTTCGATGCGGTTGCCGCCCGGGATCGCTTCGCCCTTGGCGACGATGGCGAAGGCCCAGGGCTCGGCCACCACGGCCACGGCGATGCAGACCGCGGCCAGGCCGATCATGCTGTGCATGAAGGCGACCAGCTCGGGCATCTTGGTCATCTCGACCCGGTTGGCCATGAGCGCGCCGATGGCGCCACCGACCACCAGGCCACCCAGCACCCAGACCATGCCCTGTGCCTTGCCGCCGGAGAGTTCGACGATGAGCGCGGCGGTGGTCAGCACGGCGATGGCCATGCCGGTCATGCCAAAGATGTTGCCCCGGATCGAGGTGGTGGGGTGCGACAGGCCCTTCAAGGCCTGGATGAAGCAGACGCTGGCGACCAGGTACAGCAGCGTGACGAGGTTCATGCTCATTTGTGCGCTCCCTCAGCTGCGGGCGCCTTGCGCTCTTTTTTCTTGAACATCTCCAGCATGCGCCGGGTGACCAGGAAGCCACCGAAGACGTTGACCGCGGCCAGCGCCACGGCCAGCACGCCCATGGTCTTGCCCAGGTGGGTTTCCGTGAGCGCGGCGGCCAGCATGGCACCCACGATCACGATGGCCGAGATGGCGTTGGTCACGGCCATCAGCGGCGTGTGCAGCGCGGGCGTGACGTTCCACACCACGTGGTAGCCCACGTAGATGGCCAGCACGAAGATGATGAGGTTGAGCACGGTGGGGGATACGGCGTCCATAGGAGTCTCCTCGCTTCAGGTTTTCTTGATCTCGTTGATGCGGTTGCCCTCGCCGAGCAACACGACACGCGGCTTCCACTGCGGCACGGCCGCGTCGTCCACCGGGGAGTAGGTGCAGATGATCAGCAGGTCGCCCACGTGCGCCTTGCGCGCGGCCGCGCCGTTGAGCGAGATGGCGCCCGAACCTCTCGCGGCCTTGATGATGTAGGTCGAGAAGCGCTCGCCGTTGTTGACGTTGTAGAGCTCGATCTTCTCGTACTCGCGCATGTCGGCCGCGTCCAGCAGGTCCTCGTCGATGCCGCACGAGCCTTCGTAGTGCAGGTCGGCCTCGGTCACGGTCGCGCGGTGCAGTTTCGCGCGCAGCATCACACGGCTCATTTGCGCTTGACCTCGCCGCCTTGCGCCATCAGGCAGGCCGCCACGATGTCGTCTTCCATGTCCACGTGCAGCGCACCGTCCTTGTTGACGATGAGCTTGAGGAAATCGAGCACGTTGCGCGCGTACAGCGCCGACGCATCGGCACCGACCATGGCCGCCAGGTTGGTCTCGCCGACCAGCGTCACGCCATGTTTGACCACCGTCTTGTCGGCCTCGGTCAGCGGGCAGTTGCCGCCCACGCCGTCCGCGCCCTTGCCGGCGGCGATGTCCACGATCACGCTGCCGGGCTTCATGGACTTGACCATGTCCTCGGTGATGAGCACCGGCGCGGCCCGGCCCGGGATGAGTGCGGTGGAGATGACCACGTCGGCCTGCGCCACGCGCTTGGCCACCTCGGCCTTCTGGCGCTCCAACCAGGACGGCGGCATCGGGCGGGCGTAGCCGCCCACGCCTTCGGCGGCTTCCTTCTCTTCGGCGGTCTCGTAGGGCACGTCGATGAACTTGCCGCCCAGCGACTCGACCTGCTCCTTCACGCTCGGGCGCACGTCGGAGGCCTCGATCACCGCGCCCAGGCGCTTGGCCGTGGCAATGGCCTGCAGGCCGGCCACGCCCACGCCCAGGATCACCACGCGCGCGGCCTTGACCGTGCCCGCCGCCGTCATGAGCATGGGGAAGAAGCGCTGGTAGTGGTGCGCGGCGACCATCACGGCCTTGTAGCCGGCGATGTTGGCCTGCGAGGAGAGCACGTCCATGCTCTGCGCGCGCGTGGTGCGCGGCGCGGCTTCAAGCGCGAAGGCGGTCAGGCCGGCCGTGGCCAGGCGCTGCAGGCCCACGGGATCGAAGGGGTTGAGCATGCCGACCACGGTGGCGCCGGGTTTCATCAGGGCCAGCTCGTTGTCGAACGGCGGGCGCACCTTGAGCACCAGGTCGGCGCCCAGGGCGCCGGCCGCATCGGTGATCTCCGCGCCCACGGCGGTGTAGGCCGCGTCGGTGACGCTGGCGGCCACGCCCGCGCCCGATTGCACGCGCACGGTGTGGCCTTGCGCCACGTACTTCTTCGCCGTCTCCGGGGTCACGGCCACTCGGGTCTCGCCCACTGTGGTCTCAGCGGGTACGCCTATCAGCATGAATATCTCCTCACCCACAAGTTGAATGTGAAAGTCGGGCGAGCTTACCCGAAAGCGCCCGATTCGGCCCATGCCGGCGCGCCGCAAAGCCCATAATGCGCGCCATGAACACCCGATGGAAACCCAGCGTCACCGTGGCCGCCGTCATCGAACGCGACGGGCGCTTCCTGCTGGTCGAGGAGCACACGGCCGACGGCCTGCGCCTGAACAACCCGGCCGGCCACCTCGATCCGGGCGAAGGCCCGCTCGAAGGCGTGGTGCGCGAAACGCTGGAAGAGACCACCCACGCGTTCACGCCCACGGCCCTGGTGGGCGTGTACCTCTCGCGCTTCCAGCGCCCGGGCCGCGCGGGCCAGCCGGACGAGGACATCACCTACCTGCGCTTCGCCTACAGCGGGGAACTGGGCGAGGCGCTGCCCGGCCGCGCGCTGGACGCCGGCATCGTGCGCACCCTGTGGATGACACCCGAGGAAATCCGCGCCAACGCCGCGCGCCTGCGCAGCCCGCTGGTGCTGCGCTGCATGGAAGACCACCTGTCGGGGCAGCGCTATCCCTTGTCGCTGGTGTTCATCGACCCATCGGTCGCCCCCTCGGTTCGCTAGGGCCTGTCACCCCTCACGGGGCAGCGGGGGCCACGTCGCTTCGCATACAGTGAACGTCCATCGCCGATGCCCCGCCCATGAACGAATCCCCCGAAACGTCCGCTCCGACCGCCCTGCCCCAGGGCCTGCTGCCCGCCGACGACGCGCTGCGCGCCGAGTTGCACAACGAGGTGCACGCGCGGCCTTCCGCGCGCATCCGGCTGCCCGCGCTGGTGGTGTTCGTCGCCGTGCTCAACGAGGGCGTGAGCCGCGAGCAGGAACGTGAGCACCTGCGCCGGCTGCCGGGCCAGCAGGGCCTCTCGCCCGAGCAGATGCAAGGCAACTTCCTGCGGCTGCGCTTTGGAGAGCACACGCTGAAGTGGGAGCGCCACACCGAGTTCACGCGCTACTCCCTCGTGCAGGCCCTGCCCGCCGAAGCCGGGCTGGGCGCCAGCGATCCCGACCTGCTGGAGGCCCTGGTGACGCCACCGGGCTGGCTGCGCGACATTCCCGGCCGGACCATCGCGGCGATCCAGCTCGTGATGCTGCACGCCGAGCTGCCGGAGCAGACGCCGTCGGCACAGGCCAGCCTCATGGGGCCGGCCCAGCGCTGGTTCGGCCACCGCACCGTGGTGGCCTCCCAGCTGGGCGGCGGCCACTCGTGGGCGGTGACCGACTTCCACCTGCAGCCCTCGGGCTTCGAACGCGTGCTGGTGATCGCGCCGCCCCACGTCAGCGAAACCCGGGCCGGGCGCATCTCGCAGCGCCTGCTGGAGCTGGAGACCTACCGGCTGATGGCGCTGCGCGGCCTGCCCGTGGCCAAGGCCCTGGGGCCCACGCTGACGCAGGCCGAAGCGCAGCTCGCCAGCATCACCGCGCAGCTGGAAAACAAGTCGGCCTCGGAACAGGATCTGCTCGATCAGCTGGTATCGCTCGCCGCGCGTGTGGAGCGCGCCACGGCCGAGAACACCTACCGCTTTGCCGCGACGCGCGCCTACGACGCCCTGGTCACACAGCGCATCGCCGAACTGCGCGAGCGGCCCATCCCGGGCACGCAGACCATAGGCGAGTTCATGCAGCGGCGCCTGTCACCGGCCATGGCCACCGTGGCCGCGAGCGCGCAGCGGCTCACGTCCCTCTCCGAGCGCGTCTCGCGCACCAGCGCCTTGCTGCGCACCCGGGTGGACATCGTGACCGAGGCGCAGAACCAGCAGCTGCTGGAGAAACTCACGCGCGGCCAGGAAATGCAGCTGCACCTGCAGACCACGGTGGAAGGCCTGTCGATCGCGGCGATCTCGTACTACGTGATCAGCCTGCTGCTCTACCTCGCCAAGGGCGCCAAGGCGGCGGGGCTGCCGATCCAGCCGGAAATGGCGGCGGGCGCCCTGATTCCCCTGGTGCTGTGGGCCGTGTGGCGCACCACGCGGCGGATTCACGCCCGGCTCGGGGCGTCGCACAAGGCCTAAGCCGTCACGGGCCGGGCATTCACCGGCGATGCCTGGAAAGACGCGGCGTCGGTCGTGATCACGCCACCACCCAGGCAGACCTCGCCGTCGTACAGCACCGCGCTCTGGCCCGGGGTCACGGCCCATTGCGGGTCGGTGAAGCCAAGCGCAAAGCCCTGATCGCCCTCGGCCTCGAAACGGCAGGGCGCATCGGCCTGGCGGTAGCGCGTCTTGGCGGCGAGGGTGGCGGCCTCGGGCGCATGGCCGGCCACCCAGCTCGCGTCCTGCGCGCGCAGGCGAGGCGTGAGCAGCCAGGGGTGGTCGTGGCCCTGCACCACCCACAGCGCGTTCTTCTCGACGTCCTTGCGCGCCACGAACCACGGCGCGTGGTCGTTGCCGCCCTTTTGCGCGCCCTTCTCGCGCACACCGCCGATGCCCAGGCCCTGGCGCTGGCCCAGGGTGTAGAAGCTCAGGCCCACGTGCTGGCCGAGCACGCGGCCCTTGGCATCCTTGATCGGGCCGGGCTCCTTGGCGATGTAGCGGTTGAGGAAGTCGCGGAACGGCCGTTCGCCGATGAAGCAGATGCCGGTGCTGTCCTTCTTCTTCGCGTTGGGCAGGTTGATCTCGGCCGCGATGCGGCGCACCTCGGTCTTGGGCAGCTCGCCCACGGGGAACAGCGTCTTGGCCAGCTGCGCCTGGTTCAGGCGGTGCAGGAAGTAGCTCTGGTCCTTGAGCGGGTCCTTGCCCTTGAGCAGCTCGAACGCCCCGGCGCGCTCACGCACCCGGGCGTAGTGGCCGGTCGCGATCTTCTCGGCACCCAGGCGCATGGCGTGGTCCAGGAAGGCCTTGAACTTGATCTCGGCGTTGCACAGGATGTCGGGATTGGGCGTGCGCCCGGCCTGGTACTCGCGCAGGAACTCGGCGAACACGCGGTCCTTGTACTCGGCGGCGAAGTTCACGTGTTCGATGTCGATGCCGAGCACGTCGGCCACGCTGGCGGCGTCCAGGAAGTCCTGCCGCGTCGAGCAGTATTCGCTGTCGTCGTCGTCTTCCCAGTTCTTCATGAAGATGCCGATGACCTCGTGCCCCTGCTGTTTGAGCAGGTACGCGCTCACCGCGGAGTCCACGCCCCCGCTCAATCCGACCACCACGCGCTGTTTGCTTGCCATGGGGCGATTATCCCAGCGTGGCCATCCACCCACGGGTTCCGGGGTGACTGGAGCCGCGCTTGGCCGTACAGTGGGGCGCATGGGTTTTCACCACAGCGTCGGCACACAGAGCCACCGGTTCGACGACCTGCGCACGCTGCTGGCGCGCGCCACGCCCCTGCGCTCGGGCGACCAGCTGGCCGGCGTGGCCGCGGCCAGCAGCCAGGAGCGCGTGGCCGCGCAGATGGCGCTGGCCGAACTCCCGCTCTCGCACTTCCTGCACGAGGCGGTGGTGCCGTACGAAGACGACGAGGTCACGCGGCTGATCGTGGACACGCACGACGCGGCGGCCTTCGCGCCCGTGGCGCACCTCACGGTGGGCGATTTCCGCAACTGGCTGCTGGGTGATGCGGCCAGCTCCGAGGCGCTTGCCGCGCTGGCCCCCGGCCTCACGCCCGAGATGGTGGCCGCGGTGAGCAAGCTCTGCCGCGTGCAGGACCTGGCCCTGATCGCGCGGAAATGCCGGGTGGTGACGCGCTTTCGCGGCACCATCGGCCTGCCGGGGCGGCTCGCCACGCGCCTGCAACCCAACCACCCGACCGACGACCTCGCCGGCATCGCGGCCAGCCTGCTCGACGGCCTGCTGCACGGCAGCGGCGACGCGGTGATCGGCATCAACCCCGCGAGCGACAACCTGCCCCAGGTGATGCGCCTGTTGTCCATGCTCGACGAGCTCATCACCCGCTACGCCATGCCCACGCAGAGCTGCGTGCTCACCCACGTGACGAACACGCTGCAGGCGATCGAACGCGGCGCGCCGGTGGACCTGGTGTTCCAGTCCATCGCCGGCACCGAGGCCGCCAACCGCGGCTTCGGCATTCACCTCGCGCTGCTGGCCGAAGCGCGCGCCGCGGCGCTCTCGCTGCAACGCGGCGCGCTGTTCGACGACGGCCGGCGCGGCGAGCACGTGATGTATTTCGAGACCGGCCAGGGCAGCGCCCTCTCGGCCGGCGCGCACCACGGCTGCGACCAGCAGACCCTGGAGGCACGGGCCTACGCCGTGGCACGGCATTTCCAGCCCTTGCTGGTCAACACCGTGGTCGGCTTCATCGGCCCGGAGTACCTCTACAACGGCAAGCAGATCCTGCGCGCCGGGCTGGAGGACCATTTCTGCGGCAAGCTGCTGGGCCTGCCCATGGGCTGCGACGTGTGCTTCACCAACCACGCCGAGGCCGATGCCGACGACATGGACGCGCTGCTCACCCTGCTCTGCACGGCGGGCGTGCACTTCATCATGGGCGTGCCGGGCGCCGACGACATCATGCTCAACTACCAGAGCACCTCGTTCCACGACGCGCTGGCCATGCGGCAGCTGCTGGGCCTAAGGCCGGCGCCCGAGTTCGAGGCCTGGCTGCGGCGCATGGGCGTCATCGAAGCCGGCGACGTGCTGCGCCTGAGCCCCACCCTGCCGGCCGCGTTCGCGCCGGCCATCGCCCGGCTGGGCCGCAGCGCATGAGCGCGCCGGTGATCCCCGCTACCTGGGCGCGTTTGCAAGGCTTCACCGACGCGCGCATCGCGCTCGGCCGCGCGGGCCACAGCCAGCCCACCGCCGCGCACCTCGCCTTCCAGCTGGCGCACGCCCAGGCGCGCGATGCGGTGCACCTGGCCTTCGACCCCGGCGACCTGGCCGGCGCGCTGCAGGCGCTCGACCTCACCAGCCTGCACCTGCACAGCGCCGCGCCGGACCGCGCCGCCTACCTGCAGCGCCCCGACCTCGGGCGGCGGCTGGACGCCGCCTCGCGGGAGACCTTGCAGCGCTGGCACGCCGACCACGCCAAGATCGAAACACCCGACCTGGCCTTCGTGATCGCCGACGGCCTCTCGGCGCTGGCCGTGATGCGCCACGCCGCGCCCCTGATGGCCGCGCTCCTGCCCCGGCTGCGCGCCGACCCCGCCCACCGCTGGACGGTGGCGCCCGTGGCCCTGGTCGAACAAGGCCGCGTGGCCATCGGCGACGAGATCGGCGAAGCCCTGGGCGCGCGCACCGTGGTCGTGTTGATCGGTGAGCGCCCCGGCCTGAGTTCGCCCGACAGCCTGGGCGTCTACTTCACCTGGGCACCCCGGCCCGGCCGCCGCGACGCCGAGCGCAACTGCATCTCCAACGTGCGCGACGCCGGCCTGCCACCCGCGCGCGCCGCCGCGAAACTGCACGCGCTGCTCGCGCAGGCCCGCCAGCGCCAGCTCACCGGCATCGGGCTCAAGGACGAGACGGACGACGGCCCCGCGACCCTGCCGCCCGGCTGAGTGCGGCATGTGGCGCGTGGCACACTGCGCCGATGCCGATCACCATCGATCCCGCCGAGGTCGAGTTCACCGCCATCCGCGCCCAGGGCGCGGGCGGGCAGAACGTGAACAAGGTCTCCAACGCGGTGCACCTGCGCTTCGCGGTGCACGGCTCCTCCCTGCCCGAGGCGGTGAAGGAGCGCCTGCTCGCGCTGAGCGACCAGCGCATCACGACCGAAGGCGTGGTGGTCATCAAGGCGCAGACCAGCCGCAGCCTGGAGCAGAACAAGGCCGAGGCGCTGGAGCGGCTGCAGGCCCTGGTGGACAGCGTGGCCACGGTGCCCAAGGCACGCAAGGCCACGAAACCCAGCTTCGGCGCCAAGCAGCGGCGGCTGGAAGGCAAGGCGGCCCGCTCCGGCGTCAAACAATTGCGCGGTCGCGTGCGCGGTTTGGACTGATGGCGGCCCGTTTTTGACGGGTTAAGGTTTTTTTACGATTCCTTTAAGCGCTATTTAGCGGCACGGCGAGGCGCGGATTCCTAGACTGACGCTCCATGATTCGCCGCACATGGGGTGCGGTGGTCATCCCGAGACAAGGCCGGGCCATTCGCCTGCCAAAGGAATCCACACCATGCAATCCCACGCCCTCGAAATGGCGCACGTCGTCGCCACCGCCCGCACCGGCCTTGGCCGCTTCAACCTCTATGCCGGCATCCACAAGGCCTTGCGCGCCTTCATGGCCGACACCCTGCTCACGGTCGGCCGCACCGACCCCACCGACGGCGCGGAGTTGGCGCGCACCGTCGCGCAGGTGGTCGAGCTGATGGCGCTGTGCGCCAACCACGTGGCGCACGAGAACGGCTTCGTGCACCCGGCGCTGGAGGCGCGCTGCCCCGGCGTCTGCGACCGCGTGGCGCAGGAACACGATGGGCACCTGCACCAAATCCAGCACCTGAGCGACGCCGCCCAGGCCCTGCCAGGCTGCGACGCGGACGAGCGCGAAGCCGGCCTGCACGCGCTGTACCTCGCGCTCGCCCTGTTCATGGCCGACAACCTGCAGCACATGCACACCGAAGAGACCGCCCACAACGCCGCGCTCTGGGCCGCCTACACCGACGCCGAACTGGTGGACGTGCACAACGCCCTGGTGGCGACCATCCCGCCGGCCGAGATGATGCTCGTGATGCGCTGGATGCTGCCCAACCTGAACGCGCCCGAACGCCTGGGTGTGATGCAGGAGATGCGGGCGGGCGCACCGGCACCGGTGTTCGAAGGCATGCTCGACGCCACGCGCGGCATGCTCAACGCGCACAACGCGATGAAGCTCGCGCGCGGGCTCGGCCTGCCGCCCGTGCCCGGCTTGGCCACGGTCTAGGCCGCCACCTCTTCCAGCTCGACCGGGCGCAGCGCCTCGAAGCGGAAACACCCCCGCCCCGTCTTCTGGATGCGCAACTGCGGGCACTGCTCGGCCAGCCGGCGGTGCAGCAACAGCAGGCGGGCTTCCAGGTTGTCGGCCACATCGGGCAGGCGCAGCGAGGCATCGAGCCGCAGCTCGCGGTTGGTGAACTCGCTGCGGCCCTGGCGCTGGCCGTCCTGCAGCAGTTTCCACAGGATCGCCCCCGCCACACCCTTGATCAGGTAGCTGTTGTTGACGAACACGCTGTCGTTGCTGCGGTAGTGCCGCACGCGCAGCGCGGGACCGGCCGGCACCGGTGCCGCGGTGGCGGCGGCGCTCGGGGTCTCCTCTTCGGTGCAGGCCGCTTCAGACGCCTGCATCAGGTCGATCACGGCGCCGAGCTGCCCACCCAGCGCCACCAGCAGGTCCTCGTCTTCGTAGCTGAACCGCAGGTCCAACGGGCTTTCAACAAAGAGCACGCCGGTCACGCGGCCGGCCGACAACAGGGGCACGGCCAGCTGGCTGTGCGGCTCGGACAGGCCGGGGTACGGGATGTCGGTGCCGGCCGGGACGCTGCCGTCGCCGCTCACCAGGCTGTCGCGCATGGCCCGGCTGTAGAGGTAGGCGCTGGCCATGTGGCCGATGCGCACCGGCGTGCGCTCGCGCGCGGCGACGCCGATCACGCCGTCGCCCAGGGCGATCTCCGACCCCACGCCCGAGGTGGCGTAACCCCGGCTGGCCACGGTGTAGAGGCGCTGAGAGGCCGCATCGAGGATCAGCAGCATCGCGTGCGGCATGGCCAGCTCGTTCTCCAACACGTCCAGCGTGGCTTCCAGCACCGCGCCCAGGCTGCGCGCGCTCGACAGGCGCGCACTGGCCCGGCGCAGCACCGCGAGCGCCGCCGGCGGGGCAGGCGGCAGCGGCAGCGGTTCGGCCAGCGGCTCCTGCGGCAGCCGCTCCACCTCGATCACCTCATGGATGTCCGAGCCACGCAGGCGGAACACCTCGGCCATGCCGGTGTGGGAGGCGATGCCGGCGAGCTGCGCCTTCATGCTCTCGAACACCGGCCCCTCCTCTTCGGTGCGCAGGTAGCGCAGGTGCAGGCGGTAGAACACCGCGTTGAGCGGGTTGAGCACCAGCAGCGTCGAGCGCGGGTGGGCCAGCAGGTTCTGGCGCGTCTTGTTGAAGAACTGGAACGACAGCGCGACGTGGCCCTCGTCCACGTAATAGACCTGCGAGATGTAGGCCACGTTGGGCGTGCCGTCGGCCGCCGTGGTCGCCACCATGGCGGGAATCACCCCTTCCAGACAAGGCCTCACCTCGGCCAGGTCCACCGCCGTCATGCGCGCCCCGCGATCGGCTGGCCGGCCTTGCTGCCCGGCGTCTGGTCGAAGGCTTGTTCGGGCTCGAACTCGATCGCCACCACGTCGTCGAGGCGGTGCGTGAGCATGGCCCGTGCGTAGGCGCGGTCGAAGCCGAGCAGGGCCAATTCATGCTCCATGCCGCGCAGGTAACGCTGCAGCACCGCCGCTTCGTCCTCGCGCGCCTCGCGCAGGCGGGCGGTGCGCGTCTTGAGCTGCACGGTCTTGTGGGTGCTGGGCTGGCTGAACACCGCGGCCAGGCGCCCGCTGCGGGCGATGTCGCGCAACAGTTGCGCGGACTGGCTGCGGCACAGGTACACCGTGATGAGGCGGCCTTGCGGCCCGACCTGGCTGCCCACGGCCCGCATGACGCTGGGCGTGAGGTCCGGCCCGCAGCTGCTGACGATGACGGAAACCCCGGCATCCATCATGGCCAGGTGTTCCAGCGTCAGCAGGGGGGAGCGGGGGGGTTCCAAGGGCGGCCACCAAGGGTGCACAGGACGCCGCGATCATAGCGACGGCGGCGGGCCGCGCCAAGCGGGTCAGGGTCTTGTTATTTCGCACGATCGTGCTAAAGTCGCGCCATGGACGCCCGGACCCAGAAGAGTGAAATGACGCGCGCCGCCATCGTGGGCGCGGCGCTGGACCTGGCCGCGTCCGACGGGCTGGAGGCCATCACCCTGCAGGCGGTGGCCGACCGCATCGGCATCTCCAAGAGCGGCGTGTTCTCGCGCGTGGGTTCGCGCGAGGCCTTGCAGAAGGCGGTGATCGAAGAGTTCGGCCGCCGCTTCATCGGCGACGTGTTCGTGCCCGCCATGCAGGCGCCCAAGGGGCTGCCGCGCCTGAGCGAGATCGTGCGGCGCTGGCTCATCCGCCTGCGCGACGTGGAGGCGCACACCGGCTGCCTCTACACCTCCGGCGCCTTTGAACTCGACGACCGCGAAGGCGAGCTGCGCGACCTGCTGCTGGGCGAGGTCACGCGCTGGCGGGCCGCGCTGCGGCGCACCGTGCTGCAGGCGATCGAGCTCGGCCACCTCCAACCCGACACCGACCCCGAACAACTGGTGGGCGAGATCTGCAGCCTGGCGATCGGGTTGGTCCACGACGTGCGCTTCCTGCGCGATCCGCGCGCCGCCGAACGCGCCCAGGCGACCTGGGCCCGCCTGGTCAAGACCTACGAACACTGACCGCTTCTCTTTTTTTGCCTCAATTTCGCACGATTGTGCGATTTACCGGAGAACGCCATGAGCACCACCCCCTTGCAAACCGCTTCCACCTACTACCAGGCCAACCCGGGCACGCGCTGGCTGCGCTGGGCGCTGGGCCTGTCCGAAAAGCTCTGGCCGGCGCTGGCGGTGCGAGGCGCCTACCGCGTGTTCGGCACGCCACTGCCGCCCAAATGGCTGCACCGCCGCCAGCCCGCGCTGGCCGCCTGGCGGGCCACGCCCTGGCCCTTCGAGCAGGCCAGCATCACGCTGTACGAGCCGCCCGGCGCGCCCGGCCCCGTGGTGCTCCTGCTGCATGGCTGGGGCGGCCACGCCGCGCAGATGCTGCCCCTGGCGCAGGCCTTGATGAACCAGGGCCTGCGGCCCGTGCTGGTGGACCTGCCCGCGCACGGGCGCAGCCAGGGCAGCACCAGCAACCTGCCGCAGTTCGCGCGCGCCATCGAGTACCTCACCGCGCGCCTGCAGCAGCAGGGCCACGAGGTGCGCGCCGTGGCAGCGCATTCGCTCGCGGCCAACGCCCTGGCCTATGCGGCCGCGCGCGGCCTGCCCGTGGCCCGGCTCGCGCTGCTCGCGCCCCCGGCCTCGCCCCATGCGTACACCCGCCTGTTCGCGAAGGTCTTCGGCCTGAGCGAGGACACGCGGGAGCGCCTGCAGCAGCGGGTGGAGGCGCGCGAGGGCATCCTGATGCGCCAGTTCGAGCCGGCGGCGGTCGGCCCGCGCGTGGCCGTGGCCACGCTGATCGTGCACGACCGGGAGGACCGCATCAACCGGTTTGCCGACGCCGAGGCCTACCGCGATGCGATCGCCGGCGCGCGCCTGATGGCGACCGACGGCCTGGGCCACACGCGGCTGCTGCGCGACGAGCAGGTGGTGAACGCCGTCGTGGCGCACCTGCGGGGCTGAGCCGCCCCGCAGCACGGCTCACTTCATCGCTTCGCTGGGTGCGCGGCTGTGCGCGTTGTTGGTGTCCACCAGCAGGCGCAGCAGCTTCATGAACTCGCCGCGCTGGCGCTCGGACAACGGCGCCAGGATGTGCTCCTGCACCTGCAGCATGGCCGGCACGGCCCCGGCCAGCAGCGCGTTGCCCGCGTCGGTCAACACGAGCTGGCGCGAGCGCCGGTCTTCGGGCGAGGTGCGCCGCTCCAGCCAGCCGCGCGACTCCATGCGGTCGACCACGCCACCCGTGGTGGACGCGTCCAGCGCGATGGTGCGCGCCAGTGTGCGCTGGTCGATCCCGGGGTGGTTGGCCACGGTCTGCAGCGCCGCGTACTGCACCGGCGTGAGTTCAAGTTCGCCCAGCTCCCGAAGAAAGATGCCGACCGAAATCTGGTGCAACCGCCGGATGTTGTGGCCGGGCTGATCGTCGATGTCGATGGCCGGAGGCTGGCAGCGCTTCATGAGAGGGGGGCGGAAGAGGGGCGGGCAGTCGGAGGAC